>CAJWQG010000001.1 GCA_913045175.1 uncultured Gammaproteobacteria bacterium
CAGTAACTGATACCAATCGACAGTTATTCTATCGCTGGGCTTCGCCTGGGGTCGAAGGCATCTCTTACTGCTTCACCGATGAATATCAGCAACGTCAGCATGACAGCCAGTGTGATAAAACCGGTGAGACCCAGCCAGGGAGATTGAATGTTTGATTTTCCCTGGGCCAGCAGTTCACCCAATGACGGTGACCCGGGCGGCAAACCGAAACCCAGAAAGTCCAGCGCGGTCAGCGTCGTGATTGATCCATTGAGTATGAACGGCAGATAGGTAAGCGTCGCCACCATGGCGTTGGGTAGCACGTGTTTGACCATGATCTTGCGGGAATCAACGCCCAGTGCACGGGCTGCGCGAACGTGGTCAAAATTCCGCGTTCTCAGGAACTCTGCCCGCACCACACTCACCAGTGTCATCCAACTAAAAAGTACCAGCAGGCCTAACAACCAGCCAACACCGGGCTCAATCATGCTGGACAGGATAATGAGCAGAAACAGCATAGGCAATCCGGCCCATACTTCAATGATTCGCTGCCCAATAAGGTCCACAAGGCCCCCGTAATACCCCTGTACCGCCCCGGCAGCGATACCGATGATTGATGCAATGATAGTAAGGGCAAGACCAAAAGCGACAGAAAGGCGAAAACCATAGAGCAGGCGGGCGACCACGTCCCGTGCACCGTCGTCGGTCCCGAGCCAGTGTCTGGCAGAAGGTGGCGCCGGCACTGGCTCGTCGATGAACCAGTCAATCGTGTTGTAGTTGTAGCGGATAGGTGGCCATAGCATCCAGCCGCCCCGATCCAGAATGAGTTGCTGGACAAATGGATCTTCGTATTTGGCCTCGGTGGAAAACTGCCCACCGAGTTCGTTCTCGGTGTAGGTGACGAAAATCGGCATCATGAGGCGGCCATCCAGTTGCATGACAATCGGTTTGTCGTTAGCGAGAAATTCTGCAAACAGAGAAATGCCAAACAGGGTGAGGAAGATCCATAGAGAATAGTACCCGCGGCGGTTGGCGCGGAAATTTGCGAGGCGTCGTTGAGTTGGCGGTGACAATTTCACTCGCGCGTCTCGAAATCGATTCTTGGGTCAATAAGCGTATAGGTAATGTCGCCGATAAGATTCAGAATCAGGCCGAAAATGGTGAACACAAAAAGCGTACCGAACATTATCGGGTAGTCACGGGTTATCACCGCTTCAAAGCCTAATAGCCCGATACCGTTCAGGCTGAAGATCACTTCAATCAGCATGGAGCCGGTGAACAGAATTCCGATCAGTGCAGCGGGAAATCCCGCGATGACAATTAACATGGCGTTGCGGAATACGTGACCATACATAACCTGGCCTTCCGTCAGACCTTTTGCACGGGCCGTCAGTACGAATTGCTTACTGATTTCCTCGAGGAAAGAGTTTTTAGTCAGCATCGTTAGCGTCGCAAATCCACCGATGGTTAACGAGGTGATGGGCAGCGCGAGATGCCAGAAGTAGTCGCGGATCTTGCCAGGGAGGGACATCTCGGCCCAGTTGTCACTCACCAGTCCGCGCAACGGGAACCAGTCAAAGTAGCTACCACCAGCAAATACGATGATCAAGATAATGGCGAACAAGAATCCCGGGATGGCATAGGCGACAAAAATTACTGCACTGGTCCAGATGTCGAAACGTGTGCCGTCCTTCACGGCCTTATGAACACCCAATGGGATCGAGATCATGTAAATAAGCATAAGTGACCACAAGCCCAGGGATATGGATACGGGCAGACGATCCAGAACCAGGTCGACCACGGGCGTGTCCTGGTAATAGCTGTCTCCGAAATCAAAGGTCGCGTAATTCCAGATCATGATGAAGAAACGTTCGTGCAGTGGTTTGTCGAAGCCGAACTGTTTCTCTAGTTCGGCCAGAAGTTCGGGGTCCAGTCCCCTTGCAGCAGGATTGTTACCACCGTCAACCAGGGATGAAGACCCCATGTCTGATGCGGCACCTGTCGCCCGCGTCGATACCGTACCACTGTCGGTGCTGGACATCTGTTCAATGATTTGGTCGATCGGACCGCCGGGTGCGAATTGAACCAGAATGAAATTGACCAGCATGATGCCAAACAGTGTGGGGATCATCAGCAGTATGCGTTTCAGGATATAGTTAGCCATAACTATCGCTGCCCCTTACTAACAATGTTAGTACTGCACCTTTCATCAGTCCCCATTTCATCAGTCCCCATCGCCTGCAGTCTTCAGGTAGGCATCTACAGCATCTGACTTATCGGCATCAGTCCACCAGGTTTCGGGAAAAGAATAGTACCGATTCTCAGCGGATTTTTCGGGTCTGCCGAACCGGTCCCAGTAACTCCATCGCGCACCGGGCTCCACCTGGGTAGGAATCAGGAAGTAATTGTGCAGCATGACTCGATCCAGTGCTCTGCCGGTAGCGAGCAGTTCATCCCGGTCGAAAGTGCTAAGGGCACGTTCAATGAAATAGTCAACGACTTCGTTACTAATACCTGCCCAGTTCTCGGTAAGCAAAACCTTGGCGCTGTCTGAGTGGTAGTAAGACTTCAGGTAGGTACCCAAGGTTGGTGACGCCGAGTATCCGCGGTAACAGGCGTCGAACTTAAAATTGCGCACCCGGTTACGAAACTGCGCCATATCTGCCGTACGGACTCTTGCGTCGATACCCAGTCGCTTCAGCGCGGCAACGTAGGGTAAAGCACTGCGCTCTTCACTGGCGTTGCGGGTCAGCAATTCGAACGTAAACTGCTCGCCGTTCTCATTGAGCAGTTTGCCGTCTATTACGTTCCACCCCGCCTCACTGAACAGTCGCTCCGCTTCGAGCATATTCTCCCGGTTGAGCCCAAGACCGTCAGAGCTGGGAAGTGAGAAGACCTCGGTAAACACCTCCGCCGGCAGCTTGTCTCTGAATTTATTGAGTAGTTCCAGTTCCCGACCTTGTGGCAATCCTGTTGCAGCCAGTTCGGAATTGTCGAAATAGCTTTTCACACGCAGGTAGAAGTCGTAATTCAGTACACGGTTTATCCATTCAAAATCATAAGCGTAGGTTAATGCCTTGCGAACCAGCCGGTTTTCAAATTTGCTGCGTCGGTTATTAATGAGAATGGAACCCGCCATCGAGGTGATGGTTCGTTGTTCGGCGATTTCCTGGATGAAGTAACCATCTTTCACGGCGGGAATGTCCGCATAAGAGGTCATCCAGTCCTTGGCGACGTCTTCGCCGCGAAAATTCAGGATGCCTTTCTTGGCAGCTTCGCGGGCAACTGTGTTGTCTCTAAAATATTCAAAGATGATTCGCTGGAAATTGTACTTACCTCGAACAGAGGAAACCTGCCATCCCCAGTAGTCTTCAACACGTTCATATACGATACGTTTGCCGGGATCAAATTCGGTAATCTTGTAGGGTCCACTGCCCAGTGGGGGTGTTGTTAGAGACGTTTTGCTGATGTCGTTATCTCTCCAGTAGTGTGCGGGGAGAATCGGCAGATGGCCAATAGTCAGTCCGGAACTTGGGTTGCGGAAACCAGCATCATCGATATGAAAAGTCACTTCCATGGGGCCTGTTTGCAGGGCGTCGCCGAAATGTTTGAATGACGCACGGATACCGGCGGTCGAATGGTGACGCATGAAATCCATCGTGAATATCAGGTCTGCTGGAGTCACCGGTGTGCCGTCGTGCCACCGCGCGCGTGGATCAATTCGGACCTTGAACCAGCTGTAGTCTGCCGCGTGTGCGATGGATTGCCCGAGGCGGGCATAGTGTGCTGCAGGTTCATCATCACTGGGTTCCAGAATCCGATCAAACAAAAAGTTCCATGCACCTACAATGCGATAGCCCGTCGGGTTGAGGCCTTTTTGAATCCATGGCGTGAAACTGTTGAAAGTTCCGATTACCGGCACGACCAGATCGCCGCCGATGGGCGCGTCGGGGTTCACATAGTCGAAGTGCGGGAAATCGACCGGGTATTGCAGGTCACCATAAAAAGAAAATCCGTGGCGAAACTCGGGTTCAACATCTGTCTGTTCAGATGCGGCAAGCCCCGCCACAGGAAGCAGAAATGCGATCAGCAGAGGAAACAGGCGACGCCTGGCGAATTGCGCCCACTCTACGACGTTGGGTACGGACTGTATTCGACTCAATTTTGATCCTGTCTCAAGAAGGAACCGGGATACTGTCAGACATCGGTATCGCCTTTGAGCAGCCTTTGTACGATCGTGCGATTGAGGATTTCGTTTGAGCCATCGGCAATGTTGATGATACGCAGCGATTGCCAGGCCTCAGACAGACCGAGTTCGTTAGTCAGGCCCATCGCACCATGAGCCTGTATGGCCCGATCGAGCGCCTTGATTCCTTGCTCGACTGAGTATTTCTTGGTCATGGAGAGTTCCTTGATCGCGGCTTCCCCCTGGTCCAGTAGCCCTGTCGCATTGAGACCCATCAGGTGTGCGGCATGAAGCTCAGTAGCTGATTCCGCCAATGGAAAGGTGACCCCCTGGTATTCCGAAATGGGCTTGCCGAATGTTTCCCGGATTTTCGCGTACTCCAGGGCCATCTCGATCGCCCATCGCCCCAGGCCCACTGCCCGGGCCGAGTTGTAAATGCGGCCCAGGGAGACGCCAAATAACGCGGCGGCGAAGCCGTTGTGTAGCTCGCCTACCAATTGCCAGGGCTCGACCCGAAGATTCTCAATGCGCAGCTCTGCTTCATCACCACCAATATGGCCAAACAGCTTCACCACGCGCTGAACTTCAAACCCCGGTGCATCGGTTGGGACCATGAATGCTGATATCGCACCTCTTTTTGTCGGGTCGGTTACCGCAAAGATAACGCAGTAATCCGCGATGGGCGCGTTCGAGATCCAGATCTTTCGACCATTGATAAGCCAGCCATCGCCATCTTCAACGGCTCTGGTTTTGATCATTGCGGCATCGGACCCGGCATCCGGTTCAGACAGGGCAAAGCACATGGATTTTTCGCCTGTCATCAGTGGTTCAAGAAATTCCTCACGAGCGCGGTCCGTGACTTTCTCCAGTAAGCGGCTCGGGCCAAATGCCCAGTGCGCAAGCGCGTACAGCGTCATCCAGTTTTGCGCACCACAGGTATGGAACAATTCCTCCCAGCACGCGTAGTAGGCCTGCATCCCAAAGCCACTGCCACCGAGACTCTCGGGAACGCACATGTGATAGTAACCGGCGCTGGCCGAGGCCACTCGTATTTCCTTAATTAACTGACGTACCGGCGCAGAAAGGCGGCCGTCTTCCTCGAACTTGAGGCGTGGGTTTTCCAGCAGTTCGCGGTTCGCGTCGTGTCTGGGGATGACTTCGGCTTCTGCGAAAGCACGAATGCCGTCGCGGACCTGTTTAATATCTTCTGGTAATTCAAATGCTATCGCACTCACCGTATTCTCCTTATCGGCGTTAGTGTTGCTCGTTAACCGCTCAACCCTTGGCTTTGCGTATCATGTCTCTTGCGATGACGGTTTGCTGGATCTGGGAGGTGCCTTCGTAAATCCTGAACAAACGGACATCACGATAGAATCGTTCGATGCCGTAGTCTTCGATATAACCGGCGCCACCGTGGATCTGAACCGCCCGGTCTGCAACCCTGCCGGCCATCTCTGTTGAAAAGAGCTTACATGATGCAGCAAGTGCGGCGACATTCTCGCCAGCATCACGCCGTTTGGCGGCATCGGCAATCATACACTTTGCCGCATAACATTCGGTTTGACTGTCCGCTAACATCGCCTGAATCAGTTGAAAATCCGCGATCGGCTGGCCGAACTGCTTTCTCTCCATAGCGTATTGCAGGCTATCGCTAATCAGCCGTTCTGCAACCCCGACGCTGATTGCACTGATGTGCAGCCGGCCCTTGTCCAGAACCTTCATCGCCGTTCTGAATCCTACATTCTCGGCGCCGCCGACCAGCCTGTCTGCTGGCACGTGAACGTCTTCGAAAATGACATCACATACGTGAGCGCCTTGCTGACCCATTTTGTTGTAGGGTTTCCCCATGGATACGCCGGCCGTGGATCGATCAACCAGAAAAGCAGAAACACCTCTGGAACCCTTTTCTTCAGGATTGGTGCGTGCAAATACAGTGAGCAAATCGGCCTGAGGTGCATTGGTGATGTATCGTTTAGTGCCGTTCAGTACGTAGTCATCGCCTTGCTTCCTGGCTGTGGTTTTGACGGCTGCTGAATCGGATCCTGCTTCCGGCTCTGTCAGGCAGAAGGAGCCAACAATTTCACCCGTAGCCATCCCGGGCAGGTAGTGCTGTTTTTGCTCTTCGGTGCCATCGATAACAAGGGACTGTGATCCGATTCCCACGTTAGTACCAAATGCGGAGCGAAACGCCGGAGAGGTGTGGCCAAATAGTCTTGCGACTTCGACCTCTTCGGACATATTGAGCCCGAGGCCACCATATGATTCGGGTATTGTCAGCCCATAGAAACCCAGCGCCTTCATCTCTACAATGACATCGTCAGGGATCCTGTCCTCCTCGCCGACCTGAGACTCCAACGGCCGTAGCCGCTCATTTACAAATTTGTCTACCGTATCAAGTAGCTGGTTCAGGGTTTGGTCATCAAGCGCCATCGATCATCCTCGTAAATTTCGTAATAGGACAGTTTACGAGATTCGAGGGGTGGTTGACGACAGCCCACGGTACGCTCGCAGGAAAATAAAAGCCGCGGCTAGCGGCAGAGGACTAGTCAAACTCGGCCGGTGTATGGCGATTTTGAAAAGGCCGTCTATGAGGCAATCACCGATTAATGGAGTGATTCGCCCAGGGATTCGCCAAGAGGTAACTCCGTGTTGTACACCACCTGCTTCAACGTAATGCTGGATTGAATATTAGCAACGTCCGGGATGCGGGTAAGCTTGTCCGCGAGGAATTTTTCGTAACTCTCGAGGTCAGGTACCACGATACGCACCAGGTAATCGGAACTTCCGGTCATCATGTAACACTCCATCACCTCGCGGTAGGACTTAATTCGTTGCTCGAATTCCTCTAACCCGGAACGTTCCTGACGCACCAGCGATACGCTGATAAAGATCGAAATGGGTAGGCCCACTGCACCCGCATCAACAATGCCAGCGTAGTGTTTGATGACACCCGCGTTCTCCATCGCCCTGACTCGGCGCAGGCATGGTGCTGGCGACAAACCGACAGCGTCTGCCAGGTCGACATTACTAATACGGGCGTTGTTTTGTAGAAAATGTAGTATGCGGTAATCGGTCTGATCAAGATTCATATTAAGCAATATATATACATAAATTTTACTAATATAATTTATATATTGCGTATTATAAATACATACAGCCATAAATAGAAATCCTATATTTCCAGATATCTCTATACTGGTGTGTATTGAACCAAACGCTGACTGATGACCCCCGAGGACTCCCAGACATTAATCGATGAGTTAGCGCCGGACCGTGTCGAGTGGGTCCAGGCGCTCGACGATATTTACAATGAATTTGGCGAGCGAGGCGTTCGGGAAATTCTGCGCACGCTGCAGGATCATGTATTGGACCGTGGCATTCCTCTGGCTGAAGCGACGCTTAACACGCCCTACATCAACTCAATTCTGCCTTCGGAAGAACCTCGTTATCCCGGGGACACCGAACTTGAAAAGAAGATTGAAAGTATTATCCGTTGGAATGCTATGGCCATCGTGTTGCAGGCAGTGGACGCCGGGATAGGGGTAGGGGGTCATATCGCCACCTACGCTTCTGCCGCCACGATGATGGAGGTTGGTTTTCATCATTTTTTCCGTAATCGAACGGACGAGTATGGCGGTGATATGGTGATGCCCCAGCCGCACGCCGCGCCGGGGATCTACGCCAGGGCGTATCTCGAAGGACGTTTAAGCGATGTTCAGATGGCGAATTTTCGTCGTGAGCTACAACCGGGCGGAGGGCTCTGCTCTTACCCGCATCCACGATCCATGCCTGATTTCTGGCAGATGCCAAACGCATCAATGGGATTGTCTACACCATCGGCGATCTACCAGGCACGCTTTACCAAGTACCTGGAGAACCGCGGGCTAAAGCCTAAAAATGGTGGCAGGTTCTGGTGTTTTATCGGCGATGGTGAATCCGATGAGCCCGAGGTGATGGGCACCATTAACATGGCCGCACGGGAAAAACTCGATAATCTGGTACTGGTAATCAACTGTAACCTGCAGCGCCTTGATGGTCCGGTGCGTGGAAACGGCAAGATTATTCAGGAACTGGAACGCAGCTTTCGCGGCGCTGACTGGAACGTGATCAAGGTGATCTGGGGCAGCGGATGGGACGGCCTGTTGGCGCGAGATCATGACGGGGTATTGCGACGCCGCATGGAAGAGTGTGTCGATGGAGACTACCAGCGGTATTCCATTCTTCCTGGTGAAGAACAGCGCGAACACTGGGTCGACGGCGACCCTGAACTGGCGCAGATGATGGACTCTCTGACGGATACTGAGATAAAGCAGATTCGTCGTGGTGGTCAGGATCCAAAGAAAATATATGCTGCCTATGCCAAAGCGTGCGACAGTGTTGATAAACCCACTGTGATTCTGATCAAAACGGTGAAAGGGGACGGCATGGGTGCCGAGGGGCAAAATACCGCTCACCAGAAGAAGGACCTCAGTGTCGAGGAACGTCTCGCCTGCGCCAGTGACTATGGCATACCGCTCTCGGAGGATGTCATCGCCAGGGCGGAGCTGTATCGTCCGGCTGACGATAGTCCTGAGGTGCAGTATCTGCAGCAACATCGTGCCGAACTCGGCGGTTACCTTCCGGAACGGCGTGTAGATTGTATCCCGCTGCAAACACCATCCCTGGATTCATTGTCGGCGATTACCGGGGGTAGCGGTGATCGGGTGCTGTCGACCACCATGGTCATGGTAAGAATGATTGCGACCCTGATGAGGGATAAAGCAATTGGTCAATATGTCGTGTCGATCGTTCCAGATGAAGCGCGCACCTTCGGTATGGACGGTCTGTTCAAGCAGGCCGGTATTTATTCTCCCGAAGGGCAACACTACACGCCCGTAGATGAGGGCTCGTTAATGTCCTATCGAGAGGCAGTGGACGGACAAATACTGCAGGAAGGAATTTGCGAGACCGGTGCGTTGGCTTCCTTCATGGCGGCAGGTACTGCCTATGCGGTACATGGCGTGCCGACCATTCCGTTTTATATTTTCTATTCCATGTTTGGCTTTCAACGCGTAGGAGACATGATATGGGCTTGTGCGGATATGATGTGCCGCGGCTTCTTGCTCGGTGGCACGGCTGGCCGCACCACGTTGAATGGTGAGGGATTGCAGCACCAGGATGGCCACTCGCTGGTCTTAGCCAGCACCGTGCCCAACCTCAAGAGCTATGATCCGGCCTTTGGCTATGAGCTGGCAGTCATTGTGCGTGATGGTATTCACCGCATGTACGAGCAGGACGAAAAGGTTTTCTATTACCTCACCTTATACAACGAAAACTATCCGATGCCGGCGATGCCAACAGAGGATGTCACGACAGGAATCATTCGGGGAGCCTATTGCTGGCGGCGAAGCGATATAAAGGGAGAACCGGTACACCTGCTCGCCAGTGGATCACTGATGTCGCAAGCCATCTCCGCTGCACAGTCGTTGGAAGATAAAGGAATTGCCGCGCACATCTGGAGTGTTACCAGTTACACGGAGCTTGCGCGAGAAGCCGAAGACTGTGAACGATATAATCGTTCACACCCGGCAGAGCAACCGCGAGTGCCCTGCATAGAATCCTTGTTTGTCGATGAATCCGGACCGATCGTTGCTGTGACCGACTATATGAAAGCATTGCCCAATAGCATTGCTCGCTGGATGCCGGACACCTATACAACCCTGGGTACAGACGGTTTTGGTCTTAGTGAGGCGCGTGAAGATTTGCGCCAGCATTTTGAGGTCGATGACGAGCATATTGTCGAGGCTGTGCTCGCAGGGCTACGAAAGCTGTGGAAGCTCGCACTGTAAGGGAAGGCTCATACGCTCCCACGTTGTTCGATCGCAAGCTACGGGAGTAACCGGTAAGCCAAAGCGATCCTACGCATTGCCAACTCTCTCGCTTAAAAGCCGCTTTGGTTTTACTTCGAGTCTTGAAGATTATCGTCGCGTTGTGCAGACAGACTTTCGGTGCGCTGCATGGAGCGGAATTCAATGGCAGTAAGCACGATGCCGATCATCATCATTATGAATACGAATATTGCCCAGTAAATCAGGTTCATGATCCTTTCCTTCCTATAAGTGCCAGCAGTTTGAAGTAGATGCCGAACGTCAGAATGGAGGGGACCCACAAAGCTGTGAAAATTGCTTGCTCGCGATCTCCAATGACGAACCACAAGTAGGCCGAGATGAAAAAAGAAACAGCTACAGCGAGCAGCAGGAAGAAATCAGACAGTTTGAACATGGTCAGTTTCCAATAATTAAGAGTTAAGATCTCGCAGTTCGTAGAGCACCGAGCTCACGAGGCAGGCACCAACCGTGATGGTGAGGACCACCCGAAGGCCCGGCACTGGTCCGATCTCGAATAGCATCGGGGGAACTGCGCCAGAGATAATTGCTACGAGGGTGATGACACCGGTTACAGCAGCAGTGTTGCATAGCCATCGCAGAAATTTTAAAAAATACATTTGTGTTAGTTGCATGCCCATGAGTACGTATGCCTCGCGAACTTGGATCGCTGTATACAGAAAAATAACCAGAACGCGGAGGGAATTGGTTTCATCTGCAGCGTCGTAGACGACGCGAAGCGTTCGGGTATTCTAGCGTTGGCTTCCACGTCGATTCGATCGCACCGCTTGCGCGAGAAGCTGAAGACTGTGAACGACACAATCGTTCACACCCGGTAGAGCAACGGCGAGTACCCGTCGAGGTTGCGCTCGCAGGGCTACATAAATTAGGGAAGCTCGCACGATAAACCTTTTCGCCCCTTAGCTACGAGATGGATAAGCTGGTGGTCTGTGGTAATGTCTTTGACCAACCGAAAGCAGGCGCGAGCTGAGGTATGTCAGAACGAAATAGACAGATCAGTGCGAAAACAAAGTTCTCGTTCGCATCGGGTTCGCTTGAAGAAGCAATGATTACCGCCGCCAGTGTGGCGACGATGATCTTCTACAATCAGGTTCTGGGTGTGTCGGCCGCTCTCTGCGGCACGGTCTTTTTGATCGCGAGTATGGTCGATGCGGTATCGGACCCCTTTGTGGGCGCCTTGTCCGATAGCGTAAATACCCGGTGGGGCAGGCGTCACCCCTTTATGTTTCTGTCAGCATTTCCGATGGGCTTATTTTTCTACGGACTGTACCAACCGCCTTCAGGGTTGTCTGAGCATCAGCTGTTTCTGTGGTTCACGGTGATGATGGTCGGTCTGCGATTGTGCAAGACCTTCTATGCCGTGCCGCACAGCGCCCTGGGCGCGGAGTTGACCGATAACTATGACGAACGAACTTCGATATTTGGCTGGAACTTCACGGTATATAGTATTGGTTCTGCGTTGTTGGGTGTATTTATTCTCTACGCCATCTTTCCGTCGGTGGAAGGTGTGGAAAATGGACTGCTACGGGAAGAGCAGTATCCCCTTCTGGCCGCGATTGGCGGCGCATTTGTCACCGCCGCGATACTCTTTTGCACCTTTACGACGGCCGACCAGATTCCTTACCTGCACGACACGAAATCCGTAGGTGAGCGTACTAAGCAGAACTTTAGAAGTTTCCTTAAAGACATATTCGGAAATCTATGGGTGCTGGTACATAACCCATCGTATATTTCTGTTTGTGTATGCTGGCTGATCCTGGCGATATGTGCCGGTCTGGTTGCCGTGGTGTCGACCTACACGTTTGTCTATGCATTCGAGTTTTCTACTGAAGAGATAGCCATTCGTGGATTGATCGCGCTGCCGGGCGCCTTCCTCGGGGTGATTTTTTCGCGTTGGCTGGTCAATATTTTTGATAAAAAATATACCGTGATCTTCACGATTATGATCACCGCCTTTCTACTTGCGCTCCCGTTCTGTCTGCGACTGATTGGCTGGTTTCCCGAGAACGGCACCATCTGGACGCTGATCGCATTCTTTGCAATCTGGACGCCCGCGCTGATCTTTTTACCCGTGGTCCCCATTGTTATCGATTCACAACTCGTAGACATCACCGACGAACATGAACTTCAGACGGGTAACCGATCCGAAGGCGTTATTTTCTCCATTCGAACGTTTGCCATTAAAATGACCTCAGGCTTGGGTGGGTTGATTGCAGGCTTTGGGCTGGAGCTCATTGGTTTTCCACAGAATGCTTCGGTGGAAACGCTCGATCCGGCGGTGATCGACGGTCTGTTATGGATGATGGGTCCGGTTTACCTAGCTATTATCTATGCAGGACTTGGATTTGCGTTTCTCTACCGCATTGACCGAAAACGACATAAGGAAATTCTCGAAGAACTGGAACTACGTCGCGCTGTCGCATGAGTGCGAGCGGGGGACAGTGTACTTAATTCGCCTTATTGTTCGTCGACTGTCGCTGAATTCCGAATTGAGTACACTGTCCCCCGATTAGAGATTAGAGTAGGCTCTGCCGCATTTCGGTGCCAACCACTTCCATGCCGTAACGCTCGTAGAAAGGGCGATTGTGTTCCGTTCGTTCGACCAGATAAAGTCCATATTCAGCACAGCCTCTCTGCCGTGCATTGTCGATGGTGTGTTGCACTAGTAAGCCGCCGGCATTCTGTCCGCGCGCCGCGGGATCAACAATGAGTTCCTCCAGCTGGCAGTATTCGCCCTTGTATCGCATGGCGAGGTTGTAGCTAACAGTCGCCATACCGAGAACCGTATCGCCGTCGACAGCGACGAAGACTTCTCCTCTTTCATGGTTGAGCAGGCGTTCGAACACGGCTCGTTCGCCGTCGGCAGGCGTATCTTTGGGTGCCTTTCTGGGGGCTAGTAACAGTTCGATACGGCGATCGACATCCGGGGCCTCAGCGGCACGAACTGAAATCGTCATTTCTCTAGCGAGAATCCGTCGTAACCATTCTCGGCTACCTCAGTTATTCGTTCACGAAACTTCGGTGCACCTCCCCAAAAGATGAGATAGCGCAACTTATCGTGACCGTCTACATTGGAGTTGAACCCGGTAAACCAGCTCTTGGTATTGGCGATCAAGAGGCCCTCATAGTAACTCTTGATGGTCTCAACCCATTCGTCTTCAGCTTCAGCGGTAGCTTCTATGCGGTGGTAGCCGTTTTCCTTAAGGTAGGCGACGAGATTGGCAGCCCAGTCCACAGCGTCTTCAATACCGCGGGGAAAATTGGATGATACGGATCCACTTTGTGGTCCTGCCAGTGTGATGAGATTGGGAAAATCGTGTGTTTGAAGGCCCAGGTAAGTGATGGGCCCGTCAGCCCATTTATCATTCAACCTGCGACCATCCACCCCGCTAAACTCCATCCTGTCGAATGCACCAGTGATCGCATCGAAGCCCGTCGCGTAAATAATTAGGTCGAATTCAAGCTCACCTTCGCTGGTGAGGATGCCTTTTTCAGTGCCTTCGACAATGGGGGTCTCATTGATATCCTTGAGATGCACATTGTCCCTGTTATAGGCCTCGTAGTATTTGGTTTCCAGTGGCACTCGTCGAGTACCAAAACCATGATCCTTGGGAATTAATTTTTCCGCCACAACCGGATCGTTTACCCGTTCACGGATTTTTCCTGCAATAAACTCCGAGTACTCAGCGTTGGCATCCTCGTCCATAAAAATGTCGCGGAAGTTTGACAGCCAGACGCCAAATCCGCGCGATGCATAGAGTTTTTCCCACAGAGCCAGGCGTTCCTCTCTCGGTACTTCTTTAAACTCACGTCGATCGGGCTGGTGAATGAAACTCCCCGGTGTCTTTTTGCAAAGCGCAAAGATCTCATCGTAAGAGGCTTTTATTTTTGCCTGTTCCTCGTCATCGATCGGACCGTTGTGTAACGGCGCACACCAATTGGGTCTGCGTTGAAAGACGGTCAGGTCACCCACCTTGTCGGCGATCTCTGAGATCACCTGTACGCCCGTCGCACCGGTGCCGACAACCGCGACTCGTTTGCCCTCGAGCTCAACGGGTGTACTTGGCCAGTAGTAGGTATGGAAGGATTCACCTTTGAATCTATCGACGCCGGGATACCTGGGCATTGTCGCAGCAGAGAGCATCCCAATGGCAGTGAACAAAAACCGGGTTGTTACTTCACGCCGATCTTCCATACGCACAGTCCATACCTGGTTCTCATCATCCCAGGTACTCGCCTGCACATTGCAGTCGAACTGCATGTGGTCACGTAGTTGAAACTTCTCGACCACATATTGCAGGTAACGAAACGTCTCCGGCTGGCCGGAAAAATGCTCGCTCCAATCCCATTCCTCCAGGAGTTCCTTGGAAAAGGAGTAACCGTAGGTATAACTTTCCGAGTCGAAGCGTGCGCCGGGATAACGATTCCAGTACCAGGTGCCACCTGCGTCGCTGCCGCGCTCCAGTAAGGTTGCGTTGAGGCCCAGCTTCAGTAGTCGGTAGAGCATGTAGATGCCGCAGACACCGGCGCCGATAACGACGGCTTCGTATTGTGGCGTGCCATTCTGGCTGGGTACGGCCATTAGAATTCTCTGATCATCGAGTCCATCGATTCTCACACACTTCTACTTTGCGCCGCAAACAAGCAAAGTGATACTTATTGAGGGTCAGTCGGATCCAATACCCACGGCACGGGGAAACGGCAGGGCGGGCGCTTGATAGGGGGCGCCGAAACCCGCCAGCGCTTTGAAGGTATCGGGATCGATACAATCTTCGGACAGTTCTCTTGAAAAATGGTTGGGAATATCGTCCTGGGGCATGATGGATGAGTGTCGGAAATAGTTTGAGATGGTAACTCGCAGGCCCGGTGTGGTTTTCGGGTAGGCGCCATGCCACAAGGCTCCGTGAAATGCGATCAGTGAACCACGCGGACACTCCACGGGTATAGCCTCATGCGCTGCATCCGGGGTGGGATGGCTGTTGCGTCGATGCGAGCCCGGCACAACGGCGAGGGACCCGCCTGCCTTATTGTAGTCCGTCAGTGCCCAGGTACAGTTGGCATTAAGGGCTGTGTCGCCCCAGGGCAGTGGTACACCGCCTTGATCGCAGTGCAGACCCAGGGACTCACCGTAACCCTCGCCTTGCTATTTGATAAACGAATTGAAGGAGCTGAAACGGGCGGCCCAGCTATCACCGAAACCCAGAAAGCGGCTGCTGCCAATCAGATGGCGAACGATCGCGATACTCGCAGGATTGACCGCCAGGTCGCGGAATGCGCGATGAATATTGCACAGTTGTATGAGTTGAAACTGGGCTGGTTTGACCCCGGAGATTTGCTCAAGGATGCTAGGGTAGTTGCCATAGTCGAGCTCGCACTCGGGACCGTCTGCCACGGTGAATTTGCAGCCAACGTATTTCTCGGATTCGTCGAGCAGGAGTTGGGTGAGTTCGTCGATCTGTCCGTTGGTCACGCCAGTGATGTCAGGTGGCACCACGGTATACCCCTGTTCGTCGATTTCTTTAATATACGGTTCAATGCCTAACGCTTTGATGGTGTGCTCGAGCGCTTCCGCTCCTGTTTCGCTCATTGTGTTTTCAACTGCTGATGCAAGGGGTAGTAGACTACACGCGCTTGCAAACACCCGCAAAGTCATACCTGTTGAGGACCGACTCTGTGGTTGTCAGGATCCTATCGAAATCACTTTCGTTGTGCGCAAAGGACATATAGATGTGGTTTGAGGTGGGAACCGAAAGGAAGATGCCTTCGTTAATCATCGCCAGGTAAAACAGTTCGATAAGGTCGTCGTCGAGGTCGAAACGGTTTTGGAAGTTAACTGCTTCGCTGGAGAAATAAAGTACCAGCATCGAGCCCAGTCGGTTGATCTGCGCGGGGATATTGTGCAGCTCGAAAGCTGCTGCCATATCTTCCCTGAGAACTTTGGCTCGGTCGTTGAGCTGCTGATACCCCTGAGCTCCGAGTTCTTCATAGGTTGTCAGTGCACCGATAGCCGCGGCAAGTGCTGAGTTGCCATCGTTCATGGTGCCGGACTGATAGACCCGCGGGGTGCCCCGTGGTGCTTCGGGGTCGACCGTGCTCATGATGTCTTCGCGGCCTGCGACGACCGCGAGTTTCTCGCCAGCTGCAACCGCTTTAGCATAGGTCGCAATATCCGGCATGACATTGAAAAATTCCTGTGCACCACCGGGTGCGAGGCGGAAACCGGTGATGACTTCATCGAAAATAAGGAGCACACCTTTTTCCTGCGTGAGTTCTCGCAGCACGATGAGGAAGTCCTTATGGTCTTCTCTTCCCCACAGTCCACTGCGGTGCATCGCCGGGTCGAAGATGACTGCAGCGGTGTCATCGTCCAGTGCCTGACGCACTGAATTAATGTTGGTGTATTCGGCGGTGTTGATATCGACGATGGCATCCCTGGGTATACCCGCTGACGCGATTGCACGAGACCCATTCAGCGCGAACAGGACGGCGTCATCCTGGCCATGGTAGTGACCGTAGAATTTCAGGATTTTGCTTTTGCCGGTGAAAGCTCGGGCTATACGCAGCGCCGCAATTACTGCTTCCGTACCGGTGTTAAGAAATCGTACCCGTTCTGCACAAGGTACCAGCGTGGTGATTTTTTCAGCCACATCGATGAGCGTGCTCGGATTGAAGGGTAATGATCCCTGGGCTTTATGGTCCTCAATGCTCGCGACCACCGCAGGATGATTGTGACCCAACATCATGGGTCCATTGGCACTAAAGCAATCGATATATTCGTTGCCATCTACATCGGTAATTTTGGATCCCTGGCTGCTTTGGGTGTAAAGCGGATAGGGTGAGAAAAATCGCAGATTGCCTGATACACCGCCCGCTAAAGATTTTCTTGCTCGATTGAATAGTTTGTCCGAGTTAGGGGTCTTTGCGCGGTAGTCAGAGAAGATACGGTCTCTAAGCTGGCTGAGCTTGTCCTCTGCTGGCATGAGGCGTTCCCGGGTTGACACGCATCGCAGTCTGCATGTTTACTTCTGCCACTTCAACACGTCGAAGTGTTGCACAACACTTCTTAGATCAGTTCACCAATCGTGCGATGAATGCAAAACAGAATTCGGAGCTATTCTATGAGTGAAGCAGAAAACACACAGTTACAGGTACCTAAAATCCTATACGACACACGTGAACCATTTGATCTCACGGACGATCTTCAAGCCAAAATAGAGGAGCTCGATCTTGTCGAGGCGGTCGAGCATGTAAAAGAGTATGGCTACGGCTATATTTACGATGCAGTCACGCAGGAATTTGCAGAGCGATTACGTGAGACCATTATTCGCATCGCGAATTCACCAGACGGTGCAATCGGTATCGACACCGGGGCGAATATGCTCCTGGCCAAAGATCCAGTATTCGAGGAAGGGGTGTTGAATCCCAAGATTCTGGCGATAGTCGAAGTTCTTTGTGGGAAGGGCGCCTTGCTTTCGCAGGTAGCGGGTTCCGTTAAGCCAAAGTCTGCGCCTGATCAGCCTGCCGTTGGCGGTTTGCACGCCGACCAGAATTGGACGCCCGCACCATTCCCTGTACACAACCAGATGGTGACATTCTGTTGGGTGTGCGACGACTTTTCTGCCGAGGGCGGCTCCACAAAGGTGGTTCCCAAATCGCATCTTTTGCGCCGTCACCCTAACGATCAGGAAGTTGCTGAAGAAGAGGGTATCGTCTCAACCGAATGTCCCGCAGGGTCCGTCGTGTTCTGGGATGGTTCATCCTGGCATTCGGGCGGCGGGCTACGAACGATTGATGGTGAGCGCGTTGTGCTTCATGTTACCTATAGCCGGCTGGCGCTCCGACCGGTAGAAAACTATGACTTCCTCGGGGATGACTGGCTTGCGGATAAACCCTACGAGATGCGCGTTGTACTCGGACGTGAGGATTTCCTCGCTACCCCTGATGGCGGGTTCGCCCATGGTGAGAAACTGGAGCGGACGTTTGCCTGGTCGAAGGAATAGCATTCCCTGCTTTTTTGCCAGGCAGGTACGCTCTTGATACGTGTCTGGTTTGCCACCACCTTTGAGGCCTTAGGGAATCCACGGTTTCGACTGCTGTGGACAGCATCGCTGTTTTCAATGTTGGCCTTCATGATGCAGTGGACGCTGATGGCGGTGGTGGCCTTCGAACTCTCTGGTACCAACACGGCAGTGGGTCTGGTGCAGTTGGGTCTTGGTCTGTCGATGCTGATCCTTGGTCCGTTCGGCGGTGTTTTTGCAGATCGCGTCTCAAAGAAACCGTTAGTAATCTGGGGTGAAGCGCTTATCGGCGCTTCTTTCGCTGTCACCGGGGTCATGATTCTTACTGGCACACTCACATTGTTCTGGCTTACGGCACTGACCGCGGTCATGGGTGTGGTGTATGCGTTTCTTGGTCCTGCCCTGCAAGCCTGGGTAGCAGAAGTCGTACCGAGGACCATCTTGCCCAATGCGGTTGCGCTCAATCAACTCGCATCCAGCGCCAATCGTGTACTTGGCCCTTTTGTAGCAGGACTGATGCTCGGCAGCGCAGTGATTGGTTCTGGAGGCGCCTACCTTTTTATGGGGGCGCTGTTCGTGATGGTTGTGCTCACGGTCTCTCGGCTTCCAGCCACCACGCCCAAGCTGGATGCGGAACGTCGTGCTGTCTCAGTGGAGCTGATGCAAGGCATTCGTTACGTTGTGCGGAATCCTGTCATTCGTACGTTGATGCTGCTTTATATGACAGTGGTTGCTGTTGGATTTATGTGGCAAATCGCTTTGCCAGCCTTCCTTGAACGACACCTGGATCGTTCGCCCACTGATGTTGGACTCATTTTTACCATCAACGCGATCTCATCGTTGGTGGCGATTGTGCCACTGACCGCAATTGTTGGGACCCGCTGGGCCTGGCCGGCAATGTATGTCTGTATTGGGCTATTGGGTGTCGGATTCTTCATGCTTGCCGTCGCCTCAACATTCACGATGACGGTGGTCGCAACGCTCGCCCTGGGTCCGGGAATGTCCGGATTCATACTGCTCAATAATACCCTAACGATGGCTAATACTGACGCCGGTTTCTTTGGTCGCGTGATGTCTCTAACAATGCTGGCATGGGGATTTCAGGCAGCAACAGCGTTGCCATTCGGTATGCTGGCGGATGCTTTTGGTGAGCGTGAAATGCTGTGGAGTTTTGGCGCACTGCTTTTGGTCATCGCTTTTGTGTGTGGGTGGACCACCCGTAACCTGCAAAGGCAATCCTTAAATGTCAGTGAGCTTTGATAAGCACCACTGTTTGTTAGGATAATGCGGTTATGTCAGAACCTATCCCCATACGCCAACAGCGCAAAGCGGAAACCCGTAACAAACTGATTACGGCTGCTAAGGAGCTCTTCGAAAAACAGGGCTATGAGTCCACTACCCTGGAAGGCATTGCAGAGCGCGCAGGGTTACACGTGCAGACGCTGTATCGGCATTTCGGCAGCAAGGTTGAACTGGCTGCCGCCGGTGAAGAAACACAACTCGACCATTTTCGTGGGGCTATCAGGGATGAAAACCGTGAAGGTTCAACCATTGAATTCTGGCGCCAATATCTGGGCGGCCTCGCACATCGGGTTACCGATAGGGATGGCGGTAGAAGCTATCGGGATGTATTGCACTATGAATTGGAGTCGCCAGCTGTATCCTTCCGTCTGGCGCAACTCAGCCAGGAGTATAAGGATCTGTTTGCCGAATCCCTGGAAGAAGACCTAAGTATTGAAGACTCAGAGGAACGTCGAAATACAGCACGACTGATTGTCATTACTTTATGGGGTGCCCATGAGTATGTGATGGCGCGATACGATCAGGACGTTGGTTTTGATCTCGCGACCGAATCAGTGGCTATGATTGATCGTGTAGAGCAGCTCTTCGCACATCTTTTGCAGTAGGCCTAGGCTCGCAGCGCCCGCGCCTCATCGATCGCGCGGTGCAGGTTCGGAAAGCGCTAGTCAGCGCGCATGCGCCAGGCCACCATCAACAATAACCGTTTCGCCGACCACATAATCGCCAGCACGGCTGGCAAGAAACACAGCGGCACCGGCCATGTCTTCCCAGGAGCCAACTCTTTTTATAGGAATGCCGTTGATGAGTTTTTCGGGCGTGTCCCGCGCCGCGCGATTCAAATTCGAGGCAAAGGCGCCCGGCGCTATCCCGGAAACGAGTACATTTTTACCGACCAGTTTCAGCGACTGATGTTTGGTCAGTTGAATCAGACCGGCCTTCGAGGCTATGTAGCTGGGCGTATCGTTTTTCGAATTCCAAATACCGTCAACCGACGATATGTTGATGACCTTAGCAGGTCGTTCAGGCGATCCATTCGCCACGAGCCTGGGGAGCAGTTGCTGGGTCGTAAAAAAAACGGACTTAAGGTTGAGGTCCATCACTTTGTCCCAGCCGTTTTCGGGGAATTCCTCGATGGGTGCACCCCAGCTTGTACCAGCGTTGTTGACCAGAATATCAACCATGTCCGGAAGCTCCGCAACCACCGCTTCGATACCCGCAAGCGTTGATATATCTCCTGGACAGGCAGAAATTTCACCAAACTCCGATAACTCCGTAACGGTCTGGGCACAGCGTTCGGCATTTCTGGCATTGATAATCACTGTCGCACCGTGTTCCAGAAAACCGCGTGCGATCATGGCGCCGATACCGGTACTGCCACCGGTTATGAAAGCTGTTCGACCTTCAAGACTGAATAATGTCGACATGAAGTTTACTGTGCGGCTGGGGGAACACCCACGGCATTGCCCTGATGCTGCTCATTTGACGCCAGTGAATCGAGCAGTTCGACGACCTCATGAACGAGACCGTCCGTTGTCTTCGCAAATAGCACGTATTCAACGTTGTAGGGGTTGCCACGACGGCTCATCGCGCGAAACACGAAGCGGACCACGCTCGATGACTCGTCGCCAATTTCGTCGAGAATCTCGACCGTTACCGACCCGGGCTCGTAGAATTTCGTAAAGACCGCCTCATTGAAGGCGCAGACTGCATCTTTACCGACATGGGGTCCCGCAATATTCGGAGCGAGTGAGTGGTTGAGGCGCCAGGTGACATCGGCTGTGTACATGTTTGCCAGGGCGTCAAGGTCGCCGAATGCTTCGATAAGACTGCGCGCGGGGGTGGGATTCGTCATCATTTTTTCCTTTGTAAGTTTGCGTTCGTTTTACAATGCCATCCGTTAGGGAAGCAAGGCCCCGCCGTCGACATCAATAGTAACGCCTGTCATAAATGTATTGGTCATGCAGAGAAAAATCGCAGCGGCGATTTCCTCGGCTTCGCCTACTCGCCCTAACAGAACACCTTTACCCATATTTGCCAATACGTCGGCCTTCTTATCACCGAGACCGTCGAACATGCCCGTGCTGATGATGCCTGGTGCGACCACGTTTACTCGTTTCGGTGCAATTTCCAGTGCCAGCGCACGGGTAAGACCCTCCACGGCACAGCCGGTGCAGGAGACCGAAGACATCCCCACATTGGCTTTTCGTGCGGGAATACCACTGACAAATGTGAGAGAACCCTTTTCTGTGAGGAAGGGCACGCCCAGTCTGGCGACATTGGTGTAACTCCAGAATTTTTCAAAGGCCCCGCGGAACTGTTCATCGGTCTGTTCCATGAAGGGCTTCATGGTTCGCTCGGCGCCGGTAGCGGCAGAAACGATATGATCTACTGAGCCAACGGATTCGAATAGTGCCTTCAGGCCCTCATGGTCATGGGTATCGAGTTGCTGGAAGTTGATATCGGGATGGTCGGCGCTGGCTGCGCTTATTTTGGACTCGGTGCGACTGACCGCCCAGACGTTGGCACCCGCCTCCCGGGCTTTGATCGCCGTGGCGAGTCCGATGCCTGATGTGCCGCCGGTGACTATAACGTTTTGATTATCAAAGGCTCCCATGGATGCCCTCCTCCAATTTGAAAGGGGGCAAAATAGCATCTGTGGGGACCATTACCAAGGTGGAAATCGGTGCGCCCTCTGGACCCGGGCGCCGACACCTGTTGCAAGATGCCCCCAGTTAGCTGAATATTCCACCGGAGGAAAAAATATGTCTCTTTTAACTGAAACCCGCGACGACACCCTGCCGCCGGATGAGATCTCCGACGAGCTGGCACCAACCATCGCTGAACTTGGTCTGGAAGACACCTGTCGACAGCTGGTGGAAGAGGGCTATGCGGTTATCGAAAATGTATCTTCTCCGGAGTTCAACGAACGGCTTCGGGAAACTATTCTACGCCTGGTTAAACCTGTTCAGGTCACCGGCAAGACCGCGGGTATGAACATGCTCCTGTTAAAAGACCCGGTCTTTGGCGAAGCGATAACCAACCCGAAGCTGATGGCGATGGCTGAGTTTTCCGTAGGACGCGGTTATCTCATTTCACAGGTGACATCCACAGTCACCCCACAGGGCGAGGGACATTATGGGCTGCATGCCGACCAGGTCTGGCTGCCGGCACCGTTTCCCGAGCACAACATGAACCTGACCTTTTGCTGGGTGACTGATGGTTATAGCGCGGAGCAGGGCGCCACGGTGATTGTTCCGGGTAGTCACAGGCTGCGGCGTCATCCCAACCATGCAGAAATGGAAGCCCGGGAAGGTGCCATCCCGATTGAGTGTCCACCGAACTCGATCGTTATGTGGGACGGCCGTGCGTGGCATAGTTCATCGCCGCGAATATCGCCCGGTGAACGTGTTGTGTGTCATATCTCCTGTTCAAGACTCGCCATGCGCGTCATCGAGAATTATTCTGCGCATGCGGATGACTTGATCGAACGTCATGGTCAACGCATGGCACAGCTGCTAGGGCGCAACGATAGTCTCGATTCACCTTCTGGTTTTCGCTACGAGAACGCTATCGAAACTTTTAACAATTCGAGAATCTGATCGCCATGAAAAAAAGGGGTCAGGTTCATTTTCCACCATATTCTGTCTGAACGGCCAAGTTTTCAGAAGGAAAAATGAACCTGACCCCTTTTTTTCTACTTCTAGCACTTTACTGTGCGTCCGCAATTGCAGACGATGAAGGGCAGTGGCAACACGGTGTTTCGATTTTTGATGAGTTCAAGTACGGCGCAGACTTTGAACACTTTGACTATGCCAACCCCGATGCTCCAAAAGGCGGCACCCTAGTGCTCTCCACGCCACTCGATTTCACCAGCTTTACACCGTTTCTACCCGCCGGTGTGCCAGCTATGGGCGTGCTCAACCCTGGGATGCTGTACGACGCACTTTTCGTGCGAGCAAATGATGAAGCCTATAGCATCTACGGCAATCTCGCGAAACGAGTAAAATTTACCGAAGATCTTAGCGAAGTAATGGTAGAGCTCCACGCTGATGCCTACTGGCATGATGGCGAACCTATCACCGCTGAAGACGTGAAGTTTACTTTCGATCATGTACTTAACCATTCGACCGCGGGTATACGTGCTGCCCTGTCGATCATAGAGTCGGTAGAAACTTTCGGTGAGCGAGAGGTCTTGTTCCGGTTTAGACGGATCGGTGAGTTGAGCAAGAACTCATTCTCGAGTCCAGGGATGTATGTGAGCATCCTTCCGGAACACTACTGGCGTTCGCGGGACCTTTCCAAAACTACCCTTGAGCCACCCCTCGGCAGCGGGCCTTACCGTATATCCGATTTCGAACAGGGGCAGTTCCTGCAATATGAACGCGTGCCGGATTACTGGGGCCGTGATCTCCCGGTCCACCGTGGGCGGCATAACTTTGAGTACATTCGCTACGAGCTTTATCGCGATGCGACCATCGCAAGGGAAGCATTGCGCAAGGGACTAGTAGATTATCGCGTTGAATCTGACCCCCACTTGTGGCGAACCGGTTATAACGTTCCGGTGCGTGAGAAAGGCTGGCTGGTCATGCGCCAGAACAATTCGAAGGTGTCATCAGGCTTTCAAAGTGCATTGATCTTCAACACGCGACGTGAAAAGTTTACCGATGTCCGCGTGCGGGAGGCCCTGTCGTCGGTATTTGATTTTGAGTTTACCAATCGTGCCATCTACGCCGGCTTTTACACCCGTGCCGACAGCTACTTTTCGGGTACTGAACTTGCGGCCAGGGGTCTGCCCAGTGAGGCCGAATTGGCACTACTGGCACCGTTTCGGGAACAGTTGCCGGAAAGGGTATTCACGCAGCAATTTGTATTACCCAAGGGCGAAGAAAACCGTGAAGACCTATTGCGAGCGAGAGAATTATTGGCGGATGCCGGTTGGAAGATTCGTGACGGTATCCTGGTCGATGCTGCAGGGCGACCATTCGAGATCGAGTTCCTGACGTTGTCGGCTAACGATAAGCGAACGCTGTTGCCCTACATGGATCAGCTCCGGCGCCTGGGCATTACATCTAACATTCGCTTTGTGGAAGCGGCACAGTATGTGAGCCGGTTGCGTGAGTTTAACTATGATGCGCTGCTGCGAAGCATGCCCTATGGATTCCCCCCCGGCGTGATTATGCGGGCGTACTTGAGTTCAACGACCGCGAACGCCCCGGGCGGCGCGAACCTGGCGGGCATTAGCAGCCCGGTTGTCGATGCGCTGATCAGTGAAGTGCTGGGCGCAAGGGGCAGTCGCGAGCTTATCGCTGCCGGCCGGGCGCTCGACCGAACCTTGCTGTGGGGCTATTACCTCATTCCGATCATCGGCCGCCCCGAGCCGCGGGTAGTGCACTGGGACAAGTTTGGTCAACCGGGTATCGAGGCCGAGTACATCACCGACTTTCCTCATTCCTGGTGGTGGGATGAGAAGCGAGCCACCTGGATAAGTCTGAAAAACTGAGTAAAAAGGATAAAAAGGGGTCAGGTCTATTTTCCCACCATGATAAAAATGGACCTGACCCCTTTTTATCAGCAAAGCGCCTCGTAGGTCATCTTCTCGAATTGGACCGCGGTTGGGAACATGTAGCCGAACACTTGGGTGAAGAACAGGCCGAAAAGTTCCTCTTTGGGATCAACGAAAAACCAGGTACCGGCCGCTCCGGCCCAACCGAAGGTGCCAGCGGAACCCGGCGTAAAAGCGGGCCCGCCAGACTTGCGCACGAACATGCCGAAGCCAAAGCCGTAGTTAGGGGCAAACGAGTCTATGCAACGGTCACCAAGATGGTTCGTTCGCATCAGTTCAACGGTCTTGCGCCCGAGAATGCGTACCCCGTCCAGTTCTCCGCCGTTAGCGAGCATTTGGGCGAAACGCGCAAAGTCGTGTGGAGAGCAAACCAGTCCACCATTCGACCCATTACCAGACATCACACGTCTATCCCCGCGACCCGCCTTTTCCGAGGTCTCTGGTCGATCGCGGATCGCAAGTTTTTCCTCCACAGGGTTCCATTGATGTTCAGTCACCAGGCGTGAGAGAGCTTCCTCGTTACAATAAAAGGAAGAGTCGTGCATACCGAGCGGGCCGAGAAGTTTTTCCTGGAACAGTGCATCCAGGCTCTTGTCGGACACGCGTGTCAGGAAGAGCGTCAGCACATCGAAATCATAGCCGTAATTCCATACCTCGCCGGGTTGTGAGTGCAGAGGATTTGCCGCGATCGCCACAACCCTATCATCGTAATCCAGTGTTGGATCTGTATCTCCCAGCGTTATTCCTGCGGCTTCCATGGTTGGCTGATACACCACAGGCGTTCGACCCAATGATGGCAGGCCGGAGGTCATCGTCAGAAGATCGAAAATCGTGATCTCTCTACGCGCCGGTGTGGTTAGAGCGTAGTCGCCGCGAACGGTATCCTGTGGTGGTTTTATGGTGAAAACGCCCGGTTTGGCGAATTCCGGAATCCATTTTGAAATGGGCTCATCGAGCAGGAATGCGCCTTCTTCAAAAAGTGTCATCAGGACTGCGGCGGTCATAGGCTTGGTCTGCGAGTACAGCCGAAACAAACTATCAGCAGCGACAGGCGCCGGACGTTCCACGTCGAGCTTGCCGGTGACGTGTGAGTGCACCACCTTGCCCTGACGTGCCACGAGCGTTACGGCACCGGGCAGCTTACCCGCATCGACTTCAGCGTCGATCATGTTACTGATTCTATCTAGGCGGTCGGGTGCAAAGCCCAGTTCGCTGGGATCACCTGAAGGTAGTTCTTGCGTCTTTTTCATCTTTACCAGCCTCCAGGGGCTCCCTAGGGATTGATTTCCTGAAGCTTCTCAATCATGGCTCTGTACGCCGGGGGGCCCTGATCGGCTGTGGGTCGAGGGTGCCGTCCAAGGAAGCTGTGGTCGCTGGTGATTTTGCCGTCCGCATCGAATTTAAGGAATGCAGCAAAAGCTCCCGTACGCGATTGCCCTTCCTTGGAGGTGATTTCAACCGCCATCTGCACTGCGACCGTGTCACCCTGGGCAAGAATACTGACAATTTTCTCCTCCCGGTGACCGAATAATTCCGTTATCCCAATCTCTCCGTCCCGCCAGGGCTGATTGCTATGCCCTTGTTTCGCATAGTACCAGTCCTGTAACGGTGTATAGATCTCAGTACTGTCCGCGTACAGGTCGCAGAAATGTTCGATATTATCGAGATCGCCATAGGCCACGGACCATGCCTTTGTTAGCTCGAGGTTTCGCTTCTCCTCAGCGGTCAGGTTCGGGGCTGATATTGCCGCTTCATAGGCGTCTTCACTCATTACTCATCTCTCTTAATATTTTTTGTGGGCTTATGCCTAGGGATTGTAGGCGGTTCCTTTCCGACCGCCAGCATGTTGGCGGATTTCCACAATTGCATCAGCTTGTACACGTCGTCGACGACCCCGGTGACTATCTCGACCAAATCGCTTCTTCCCTGATTGAGTACCCACTTTTGTGCGGCGTGATGGTTTCCTTCCCACAGCATGGCGGCAAAGAGTCTGGGGTAATGGCTGGTCTTTGGGTCGAGGGACAGTTCATCGGCGAGACCGTTTTCCAGCAGATCGAGGTACTCGTTTGCAAGCGCGTGGAATTGACTCATAACGGCCGGCGTTTGCAAGCTGCGCTTTCTTTGCAGATAGATCTCTCTATACATGGTTTGCGTCGTGTTCGAACTCGTTGCTGTCCACTCGCGCCAGAAGCTGGTAAATGGTAGCTCCGGATCCTTTTGACGAACCGCGGCTTTGAACAAATCGAGATTATCCTGTTCAGGTGCTGTTGCCAGCAATTCCTTACTGGGGAAATATCGGTAAAGCGTCTGAACGTGCAGGTTCGCCCTTTCGGCCACGGCCTCTAGTGTCGTTTCGGCATACCCGAGTTCCGCAAAGAGTTCTACTGACGCCTGCATCAGCGCGGCTCGGCTCTTTAATCTCCTGGATCGCTTGCTTGGGGGCTTCGCTGCAGGGGCATGATTTGGGTTCATTTCGTTGCAGTGCCTCCGAGCGGCGTCATGCACGTGACAAGGTAAGCAGGCCTGTTGCCACCGGTCATGTCGTATCTTCGTTTTGTTTGCAGCCTGAAAGTTACCATGGTTATAGGTTGAATAGTTAGAAACCAACTCAAGTTCGACGTTCGTACTTTACTATATAGTGTAGTATCATTTTTGGCATCCGGATAGACAGGTAAATAAAACCGAGGAAGGTATGAATAGTCTTGAGCAATACAAGGACTCATCTCATTACCGGAAAATCTACGAGCAAATCGAAACACTCGGTCTCGTTGAACACATCAATCATCTGGATGAATACGGATACGCGGTCATTCCTTCCGAACTGGTTGCCCCCGAGGAATTCCAGGATCGCTTGCGTCAGGCGGTACTCGATGTCAATGAACGAAGGACCGGACAGAAGATCGATCTCAAAGATATTGAAACAGCCAAACTCAGCCGGGATGCACCGGGTGAAGGGCATTGGGGACTTCTCACCGAGGACCCGGTGTTTCAGGAAATGCTCATGAACCCCACGGTGCTCGCCATGGGGAAATACCAGTGTGGTAACAGCGCTTTATTGAGTGACATGCTTTGCATACTGAAACACAAGGATGAACGGTTTACACATCCACTACATACCGATCAACACGGTACGCCGCCACCTCTGCCGCCTTACGCGCAGGTCAGCAATGTGACCTGGACGTTGACCGACTACAAGGTGGGCAACGGACCGGTTGCCATTGTACCCAAGAGTCATTTGAAAGGGCGCTACCCGTTGCCCGAAGAAGGCAACTTTCTGCGCGAGGATGCGCCGGTTAAACCGATTCCCATCGAGGCAGCCGCCGGGTCGCTGATCGTCTGGGACGGCAGGACGTGGCACGGTTCATATCCGCGGGAAAATGAGGGTTTGAGAATGAACGTCATCCTGGTCTTCACGCGGGTCTATATGAAGCAGATTCGCGATTTTCGCAGTACGGTTCCGCAAGAGATACTCGATCAACACCCGGTTGAGTTCGCGCACCTTATCGGCGCCAACAGTATGTACCCGTTCAGAGATGGCAAACCGCCAGCAACTAAAGAAGAAAACGCCTATATGATGGCGGCAGGCTACAATCCTTGGGCATAGCAGTATCTACAGCTCACTATATACTTGGCTATACCGCCGATTGATAAAACGATGATATTTGTAGAGGTTGGCTATCGGCTATAGAGGTCATCAAAACATTTTTCCAAGTCCTGGCGAATCGGTCAGTCCGGCGTCGACAGATATAATCTGTGAGGTCACATAATTTGCGGCGTCGGACGCAAGGAACAGCGCCACCGTCGCAATGTCGACTGGCTGGCCGACTCTGCCCAGGGGAACAAATTTACCGACGGCTTCCCAGTTCTCTGGCTTGTCGCCTACGTCTATCGCCAGCATATCGGTCTGGATAGTACCGGGGGCAATGCAATTCACCCGGATGTTATGCGGTGCCAGATCCTGGGCGAGTCCTGTGGTCATGAAGTTGACCCCCGCCTTGGCGATGCCGTAGAGCCGTGCACCCCGGGAATTAAAAAAACTGGCGATTGAAGAAATGTTAATAATGTTGCCGCTGCCGCGTTCGATCATGCCAGGCGCCACAGCGTGACAACACAGATACGCGCCTTTGAGGTTGATATCGATCACCTCGTCCCAGCGATCTTCGTCACTACCCAGCATGTTGGGCCCCTGTCCACCGGTCGCGGCGTTGTTGACCAGAATGTCGATCTGGCCCAAATCTCGATCGACGGTATCGACCAAGTTGTCGACATCTGTTTTCTTCGAGACATCCGCAGAGACGGGTAATGCACGTTGACCGAAGTCAGTGATCTCCTTAGCGACGTCCTCGAGAGGTCCAATTCGTCGTCCCGATATCGCGACGACCGCGCCGGCTCTGGCGAACTCAAGTGCGATACCTTTTCCTATACCGGTGCCACCCCCGGTTACCAGGGCGACTTTACCCTGCAGTGAAAGGCTGGGAGTACTTTCTCCGACTGTCATTATGGATCTCCGCCAGGCGATGTGTTGTGAACCGATTCTGCTCGTATGGGTACTTAATTCATACCGAAGCAATGTGTTAATATATATTTGTTATTTCGTCAGAATCCGACTAATACTCGGTGTAGCTTACTATATAGTGTTTGGCGTCGCTTGTTTGCGCTGATATCATTCGGTTCAGCCATGCACTCCTGGCCCGGACGTCAAGTTAGAGAGGGGAAAAGAATGAACAGATGGATAGCGCTTTGCGCTTTGTCAATAATTGTGCCCGGCACAGCAGTAGCTGCCGAATCCGAGGAAGAAGCGACGATAGAAGAAGTCGTCGTCACAGCGACCTACCGTGAAACTGATTTGATGGAGACGCCTGTTTCCATCAGTGCTGTAACGGGCGAAATGGTAGAGGATACCGGAGCGCAACGCATGGAAGAGCTTTTCACCATGATCCCGGGCCTGAACATGGTGGGCGGTGGGAACGGCCAAAATGGCTCGTCTCGCTATAGCATTCGTGGCGTCTCCTCCCAGAGCGGGGAAATCGGTTATGCCCCTACGCTGGGTACCGTGGGTATTTATCTTGACGGCACGCCGATTAACTCTGCATTAGGGCCGGATAATCAAACGAGCGGCACCTTGTTCGACATAGATCGGGTAGAAGTATTGAAGGGTCCCCAGGGAACCCTGTTTGGAGAAGGCTCCCAGGGTGGCACGATCCGTTTTATCTATAACCAGCCTGACCCGAGCGGCCTTGATTACGCATTCAACGCGAGTTTCGCCAGCATGGACGAATCCGATGACAGCTCGACCCGTGTTGACGGCATGGTGAACATCCCGTTGGGCGACAGCGCAGCCCTGCGACTGACAGTCTGGAGTGCGGAGACGGCTGGCTTCATCGATAACCTGACGCCGGCTGAGCCGGATTACAACACCGGTGAATCGGTTGGTGGGCGTGCGGCACTACGTTTCGACGGTGATTCCTGGGCAGTTACCGGTACCCTCCACCACAGCAAGCAGAGTACCGCAGGTGCCTCTGGTACACGTGATCCATACACAGTGATGACCGCACGACTGCCTGGACTCGTGCCGCATTCTGTGGATGAGGTTGACATTTACAGCCTCACGATTGAAAAGGACCTTGGCTGGGCAACATTTGAATCACTGACATCTTTTACCGACCGTACCGTCGATGGCGTTACCGAAGGCACCGCTGATGGCGCGTCCTTGCTTGATTTCTTCTACTTTGGTGCTCTGGCAGCCAACGAAGATAACCATGAGGGGTGCGCAGGCGCGGTTTCAGTGGGAGCGGCGTTCGGCCTCCCTGGTCTTTGTGGATTCTGGCCGGGAATATTCAATTTGGCAGGTCCGGTGTTTACGGGTGACGGTCGAAACATACTTGCAATCTCGAGTGTTCAGGATTTCTACACCGAGCAGTGGGTACAGGAGTTTCGCCTGGTGTCTCCGTCTGATCAACGGCTCCGTTGGACCCTGGGCGCGTTTTGGAAAGACAGTGAGGATCACACCGGCGGTAATCAGGTCGTTGGTTATTATCCTGGTCGGGACGGCGCACAGAAGGCGGCTTTTGACCCGCTCTTGCAGGATAATCCTGCGAACAATCACAATGACTTTATCGAAGAGATAGCGGTTTTTGGCGAAGTGAGTTACGACCTCTCGGAAAACCTCGAGGTCACACTGGGTGTTCGGGTCGCCAATGTGGAGCAGCATTTCCAGCGGAGCGATCGTCAAACTGATGATACGTCGGTATCCCCTAAGTTGGTGTTTTCCTGGATGCCTCGGGATGAGCTCTTAGTGTACGGTGGTTATACCACCGGTTTTCGTCCGGGTAACGTGAATAACAACCTGGCGTGGTACAACGACACCTTCTTCGCCAATGCCGGATTTGACTCTTCGGATATTCTCTCCGGGCTTTTCTTCGATGGCGATGAAGTTGACAACTACGAGCTTGGTGTCAAGACGACGGTGTTGGATGGCCGTGTACAGCTAATGGCTGCGGCGTATTTTGTTGAGTGGAAAGACATGATCGTCCACGAGCAGAATCCGGCAGTTGGCACCGGTGACATCTACAACGTTAACAGCGGTGGCGCGGATATCAATGGTGTAGAGCTGGAGGTGAAAGCGTATGTCACTGACAACCTTCACATTCGTCTCGCTGGCGATGTTAATGACACTGAAGTCACCCGCGCGGCGGAATTTTCGACAACCCTGACGGGTACTGAACTCACCTATGCGCCGGACCACAGCTTGTCCCTGTCTGTCGACTACACCTGGTCGTTGGCAAATGGCGCGACGGTGGATTTTTACCTTGATCGCTCCTGGGTCGCGAAGCAGTTCACCGACAGCCGGAATACCCTGCCGCTCCCCAAATATGAGCGGTCCAACGGACGGATTACGTTCCGCAGTGCAGACGAAAAATGGCGCGTTGCACTGTACGGCACGAACCTCGAGGATGACCAGATCCTGCGTGGCCGTACCTCGACGGGCACATTGTTCTGGCACAATCCCCGTCAGATCGGGATGGAATTCGGCTACACGTTGTAACCTCTAGACCACAAAGCCATCGCGCTGCCGTGAGCGGCACGATGGTGAAGCTTTCTTAGTAGTACGTCCTAATCTACCCGGAAAGGTTTCTCACGAGGTGCTGAGTGTAACGCTGCGCTCTTCGCGAAGAGCCGCGCTGACTATTTCCGAGCCATTACGATAGTACGCCTGCAAAACGATGGTGAGGTGATGGAGTTGATATATAAGCGGTATTTGATCACAATCCGTCATAGCATATTCGATGTAGCTAGCTATACAATAAAATTGCAGAAGTTTATTTAGCTAATAGTGTTTGGCCGACCCTGTAGCAGCAGTGGCTGGACGTCATATTAAAAGAGGGGACTACAGATGAAGAAACTGATAGCACTATGCGCTTTGCCGCTACTTGCTTCAAATTCAGCATTCGCTGAATCTGAGGGGAAAGAAGAAGGAGTAATAGAAGAGGTTGTCGTTACGGCGACCTACCGTGAAACGGACCTGATGGATACCCCGGTATCGATGAGCGCCGTCACCGATGAAATGGCTAGAAATACGGGTGCACAGGATATGAAAGGCCTGTTCACACTGATCCCTGGTCTCAGCATGGCTGGTTCAGGTCGGTCCGGAGATGGTGAAAACCGCTATACCGTCCGGGGTGTTACCTCGCAGGCTGGTACTGCCGTTTTCGCGCCTACATTGGGTACGGTAGGTGTCTACCTTGATGGGATACCAGTGACATCAAACTGGGGACCAGATAAACAGATGAGTGGTACCCTCTTTGACATAGAGCGGGTGGAGGTGTTGAAGGGCCCCCAGGGCACATTGTTCGGGGAAGGCTCGCAAGGTGGCACCATTCGCTATATTTACAAGAAACCGGATCCGAGTGGCCTCGATGTTGCGGTTAACGCTAGTTTTTCAACCATGGAAGAATCCGATGATAACTCTTCCAGGCTAGATGTCATGGTAAACCTCCCGCTGGGCGATGCCGCTGCCGTTAGGGTTATGGTATGGGATTCGGAAACGGGAGGCTTCATCGACAATCAGACACCGGTTGAGCTGGATTACAATACGGCCGGGTCTGAGGGGCTTCGCGCTACGTTCTTAATAGATGCGGAAATATTCACGGCGACAGCGAGCTACCACTTAAGCGAGCAGTCGACTGCCGGCGGTGTGGCCACATCTGAACCTTTCACGGTACGGTCTGCTCGAATTCCAGGTCTGCCGCCTCAATCTTATGATGAGGTTGATTTGTTCAGTCTGGATATTCAAACAGAATTTAGCTGGGGTAGTTTGCAGTATCTGACATCTATTTTGCATCGCGATCAGGATGTGATCATCGAAGGTAGCGATATCGGTGCTAAAGGTTTGGATTTTTACTATTTCGGTGCGACGGAGGCTTTGGATCATCCGCTGTGTGGTAATTTCCCTCAGTACTGTGGCGTGTGGCCCGGTCAGTTTAATTTTTCAAGCCCGGTCCAGATTACCATACCCGATGGTAGAAACATGGATGCTATGTCGGGAAAACTTGAGCGCTTCAGCAAGCAGTTGACGCAGGAGATTCGACTTGTATCAAACGCGGATGGGCGACTGCGATGGACGGCCGGTTTCTTCTGGAAAGACAGCGAAAACTACCAGAGGAACAACCAGATAGCTGGTTATCATCCTGATCGGGCAGCGTTGTTGGATAGGCTCTTTAGCCCGCTTATAGTTGAGAATCCGGCTAACAATCACCAGGACTTTTTGGAAGAGACGGCGCTTTATGGCGAAATCAGCTATGACCTGACCGATACTCTTGAGGTCACCGCGGGTGTTCGTTGGGCTGACATCAAGCAAACATTCGAGCGAGCGCCGGACGGTAGTACGGAAGACACGCCGGTATCGCCCAAACTGGTGTTTTCATGGAAGCCCAATGATGAGTTGATGGTGTATGGCGGCTATACCACTGGATTTAGACCCGGCAACGTCAATAACCAGACGGCATGGTTCGTAAATACCTTTGGGGCGCCTGTGTCAGATCTCGAGGTTCTATTTTTCGGTGGTGACGAGGTAGACAACTACGAGGTGGGTGTCAAGACGACCTTCTGGGATGGTCGGGTGCAGTTACAAGCTGCGGCCTTTTTCCTTGATTGGAAGGAAATGATCGTTTCGGAAACATCCCCAATGATCAGTTTCGGTGGGCTTCCTTACAACCGCAACAGCGGTGGTGCAGAGGTTAGAGGTGTCGAGATGGAGCTGACGGCTTATGTGACGGATAATCTGCATATTCGCTTCGCCGGTGACGTCAACAACGCGGAAGTCACCAAGGCAAACCAGTTTTCGTCAAGCGCGCAGAATGCTGACCTCGCTTTTTCTCCGGACCACAGCTATTCCATCGGGATCGATTACACCTTAGCGCTGCAAAATGGCTGGAGGCTGGAGTTCTATGTGGATAACGCCTGGGTTGCGAAGCAGTTCGCCAATACTGCTAACGACCTGATATTGCCGGATTACACACGGGCCAACGGCAGGGTAACGCTGCATAGCCAGGATGAAAAATGGCGTGTGGCGCTCTATGGCAACAACCTTACGAATGAACAGATCCTGCGGGGTAGGGGTGCCTCGGGTGAATTATTCTGGTTCGATCCGCGGCAGGTTGGCTTAGAGTTTGGCTACCAGCTGTAACCATCTGTGCCGGCTGTAGGCACTTAGCTTGAAACGATGCCACTGTTCTATCCGTTGGATGGAACAGTGGTTTTTTTTTACTGAGGACATGTAATGCACGCATCCCCCATAAATGATCCTTGTCTTGATGAGATCAGTCGTTTGCAGCTCGAGCGCAATGCGCTGGAGCTCGATGTTGCGGGTTACACCGTAGTAGAAGATGTACTCGATCCGGATTTAACCGCACGAGGTTTAGAGGCAGCCCTTAAAACGTTTGGTGACAGAACCGGAAAGCTTCCGAACGTCGAGACGGGCGAGAGTTACGACGGTTACTTCGTTCAACGGTATCTGTTGCTGAGAGATCAGGCGTTTGAAGAAATCATCATGGCGGAAAAGGTACTGGCGCTGATCGATTTTCTCGTCGGTCAGGACTGCATTCTCAGTACGCTGACAGGACACATCCGTGGCGAAGGTTGCGGTGAGACGTTGCCAACTGGATATCTTGGTTTGCATGGGGATGACACCACGCCGATGCCGAGCGCGAACTACTTTAATTTCGCGACGGTGAACATTTGCCTGACGGATGTGGATGAAGCGTCTGGTTGCCTTGCATTTGTTCCGGGCAGTCACAAATTACGACGGCAGCCGACGGGGCCGGAGCGGGTATTGGCAGGGGAGGGCGCTAATTCAAACGCGGTTCCCTGCGTAGCCCCGGCGGGCAGCGCAATCATCTGGCCGTCACACACCTGGCATGGCTCATGGGTATCGGAAACTCCGGGTTTGCGGGTGACCCTGGCGGAACTCTTTTGCCGGCCTTACCTGCAGACCTATGAAATGTATCGGGAAACGGTCCCGCAAGAAGTGCTGGAGCGTAACTCTCCACGCTTCGCGACATTAATGGGCATGGATACCATCACCGGTTGAAATGACAACCAGGATGACTGGATGAAGCCGTGGAGTGACCGAGACCGAGCCCGTTACAAACCACCGGTCGGTTAGGGTAGGGGTTACCTCAGGGAGCGTTTAGTAATCGCTCAGCCAATAGTGCATTGAATGCCGGTAGGTCCCGCCAGTTGGTTGCAACCCGGATGGATTTTCCATTTTCGTCGATGACGGTTTTTCCGTCGTCATCAACGGTGACGTTTATCTCTGATATTTCCAATAGTTCCTCGCTGAACGCGAGGTAAATAGCAACCGTATCGAACAGGACGGATGATCGGCTGGCGTTGATATCTGCCGCCCCGTTAGCCGTGAGCCAGACCTGATAATTTTCTATTACCTCTGGCATCGAGGCATTGTCTGCTTCAGCCACCTTCTTATAGTCTTCACCTTCCAGCCGAACGATACCGCACGTATCGAGGGGTGTAATCGTCATATCGAAGTCAGAGCTGAACACGGTCTTGGCAGTCGATAGGTGTTGAACGACGTTGTACTCCGCATGTATCTCATCGCTGCCTCCATATCCTTTATAGATGGCCCCATGCATACCCACGAACCTCGTTTTTTCGACGACGCCAGGTTCTATCTCTAGCAGCCTGGCAATATTGGGGAGTGGTCCGATACATACCAGCGTGATCTTTTCATCCGATTGTTTAATCATCTCGGCCATCGCGGTAACACCATCCTCATGGAGCACACCTGAATAGCTGTCGAGGTCGTAGTCATCGATGTATTCGCGTTGATGTTCCAGCATGCTCTCGAAAGGCAGGCCAATACCGACGGGTATATCGGTACGCCCGACACGTTCAAGAAACTTGCATACGATCTTTGTGCGAAAGCGGGTATCCCCGGTACAGGTTACGATCATTTTCACATCGAGTTCAGGGCAACCAAGCGCCATCGCCAGGGCCCAGGTGTCGTCGATATCGGAGCCGATGTCGGTGTCAATGATGATGGGAATTTTTTTCATAGTACGCTCAACGTTGTTGGCCTGGAGTAAGCAGCACCGGGGTCTGTACTGTCAAGGCATTGATCGGAATGGGGATATCGCTTATAAGTTCAGCGGATAGATAAGGACAGGGCTGAAGAATGAAGATCACTGGGTTTGATACATTGCACGCTGATGCGGGGAGATCATTCTCGTTTCTCAAGATCACGACTGACGAAGGCATTACCGGCTGGTCCGAGTTCACCGGTATTTCCGAACGTAATCGTCGCACCGTTCTCGATGCGCTTATTCGGGCCATGATGACCGGACTTGTAGGCAGGGACCCCAGAGAAATCGAGCGCATCTTCAGCGATCTTATGTGTGGCATCCGCCAATCTCAGTCGGGCTTTAATCATCAGGCTATTGGTGCGATTCAGAACGCCTTAATCGACATTGCGGCCAAGGCACTGGGCGTACCGGTTTACCAGCTGTTCGGTGGGGCCCTGCGTACACGCATTCCTCTGTACTGGTCCCACTTTGGGGGCGTCCGTATGGGTAGAAATGCAGAGCTTTACGAGAAACCGCTAATCACAACGCTGGAACAATTCGCCAACCATGCGCTTGATGTCAATAATGCAGGATACAGTGCCCTTAAAACGAAGATTCATTACTTTGACGAGAATGGCGGTAACTCTTTCTTTCCGACCTATGGGGTGAATCCCGGTGCACCAGAGGTCAACCTTGAGCCTAGCATGCTGAAAGCGATCGTTGATCAAATGGCCGCGCTCCGGGGCGCGGTAGGTGATGACTTCGATCTGATCCTCGACATTAACTCCAATTTCAAAGCTGATGGTGTGGTGCGTATTGCGCGCGCCGTGGAACAATTTAACCCGCGTTGGCTTGAGGTCGACTTCTTTGACGCGGAAACGATGCGAGCCGTGCGTGATCGATCGCCGGTTTCAATCGGTGGGTGTGAAATGATCTGTACCGCAAGAACCTATAAGCCGTTTATCGTTGAGCGCGCCATCGATACACCGTTAGTTGATGTTGCTTGGAATGGTCTGATTGAGGCGATTCGAATAGCCAATGTCGCCGATGTGTTCGACCTCAATGTTTCCCCGCACAACTTTACCGGGCATCTGTGCTCTATGATGCACGGTCATTACTCGGCTATAACCCCAAACTTTCAGATCATGGAGTTTGACGTCGATGAGGTTCCCTGGTTGGGCGAGTTCTTTACGGAACCGCTGGTAATAGAAGACGGGGAACTGGTTCTTAACGACAAGCCAGGATGGGGCATGGATGTGAATGAGGACGCGGTCCGCGCTCGACCGGCGCGAGCGCTGGAAAAGTTTAAACCACCGTTGGCGTAGCTGGTTCTTGTCCCAAAGCGCTTAAGCGTTACCGAAGTCGAGCTCTTTCTGCTTGTAGGCCACGTCGCCAATATTTTCTGGCGCCTCCCAGAGATGCTGATTTGCCTTGTAACCCTCGATCAGCTTGTCGATAGCATCCAGTGAGAGTTCGTCTATGCGCATGCCGGGTGCGTCTGCGACACCGCCGCCTGCTCTGAACTCCAATATCTCGACGCCGGCTGGACCTGCAGTATATTTGTAGGGTTGGCCATTGGGAATAAACAGCGTAGAACCCGGTCCCAGTTTCTTCCTCCCCATGCTAATTTCTCCGGCGAGAATAAAGTAAACGGAGTCTCCGTACTGGGGGTGGCTGTGCCGAAACAGTTCGAAGTTTGCGCCAAACCACACGTGCGCCAGACTCATGCCGTTAGGACCATCCTGCATCAACAAAACCGTTGTTGTGGCGCCGGAGATTCCCGCCTTCAACATCTCGGTCAGCTTCTCTCGAGTGGGCTGTTCACCATGCTTTTTTGCCAACGCGCTGTGTTCAAAATAGGCCGCGGTACCTTCTTCGGTGACTGCATCTTCGGCGGCGGGTTGGTTCAACTTTGGGTTTTCATTGAGTTGAAACGGTCCACGTTCTGATACATAGCCGCGGGTAACAACCTCAAGTTTCTGCTCACTCATGGAAGACAACTCCTGATTTCAGTTTTGCTCATGTTAACGCTAGTGGGATAGCCCCTACAAACGTCAATTGCCCTTATTTAAAGGGGTTTTTGCGCTTTATCTTGTAGACAAAGGCGTGCTCGCAGGGTCGTTCCTTAGGAGGAGTTACCTCCAATCCGTCCCTGGTTAAGGCCCATGTTAACTTTTCTTCCGATCCGAGCATGCTGACAGAGTCAATCTCACCAGCATATAAGCTGCGCATACCCTTGATCGTGGCTTTATCGGCAGGCCAGCCGAGGCAGGTCGCGTACACCGCATCATCTGTGCAGGTAAAACGGTAGTCTTCTGCAGTGTAGGTAACCTCATGTTCTTCACTGAACATTCCGGCGTCTGTCATCTCTGTTGGTCCTTCGCCGTAATCCATCCAGGGCGTTGTGCCATAGATCGCTTCTCCATTAATGTCGAGCCAGCTACCCATGTCGTTCAACAGTGCCTTCGATTCCTCAGGGATGCTGCCATCGGCCTTGGGTCCCACATTCAACAGCAGATAGCCGTTCTTGCTGACGTTGTCGACCAGGTTATGGATCAAGGTACTGGGTTTCTTGAATCCGGCGTCATGCACGAATGCCCAGGCGCCCTGATTATCCACGGAAGTGTCTGTCATCCAGTCGTAGTAGGTCAGCTTGTCCATGCGTCCCAGTTCGTAGTCAATTAATGCGGCGCCTGGTGCCAGGTCGTGGGTCTTATAGGTGACGGCCAGCTCGGTGCCCCATTCGGCTTCCTTGTTGTAGTAGTCTGCCAGCATCTGCTTTTTGTGGTTTTCCTGGACCCAGCGGAGACCAAAATCGAACCACATCAGATCGGGACGATAGTTGTCGATCACTTCATCGATCTTGGTACGCCAGAAGTCGTTGAATGCGCCGTCCGGTCTATCCTGTGTGACCCAGTCGTGAACAGACTCATCGATACCATCGAGATTGTGCAAGGGGCCATAGAGCCCCGCATACTGTGGATCGGAAACATCGCAATCGCTACGCCAGTGAGGGTAGAACCACCATTGCTCAAAATGATGAAACGCGGTCATGAAGCGCATGCCTGTGCCTCTTATCGCTTTTTCCAGTTCGCCGACCACGTCTCTTTTGGGCCCCATCCTGGCAGCATTCCATTCATTGACCTGGCTATCCCACATTGAAAAGCCGTCGTGATGTTCGGCGACCGGCCCGGCAAACTTTGCACCTGAGCGTTTAAACAGCTCCGCCCACTCTTCTGCGTCAAATTTGTCCGCCGTAAAAATAGGAATGAAATCCTTGTAACCAAACTCCGATGCTGGCCCAAAATTTTTCTCGTGGAACTCGTACTGCGGATTGCCTTTCCGGTACATATTGAACGCATACCAGGAGCCGTTCTCGCCACAGGCGGGGACACTGTATAGACCCCAGTGGGTATAAATGCCGAATTTGCCATCACGTAGCCACTGCGGCGTTTGATGGTTTTGTAGTGATGACCAGGTGGGTTCGTATTTCTGGGACAATGGGTATTCCTAACGCAGAATGAGCGGCTACTGTATTCTTTCGTTGATTTATTAGTCAACTGGCGCTTTGCCTCCGCCAAAGGCATTATCTGAAACAACGAAAGACCGAAAACCGAAAAACCGAAGACCGAACTTAGAGGAGTGAAACATGACGACCAGAATGCCGGCCCTGAGCCTTGCGGCGGTACCGGGTAGAAGAAAGGCGACCGTTGAGTTGGCCACGGAAATTGAGAACAAGGGATTTAGTGGTATCTACGGTCCCAGCCTTGGAGATTCTCTGGCATTGTGCGAAGCCATTGCCTTTGCAACTAACGAGATACATTTGGGCACGACGATTACGCCCATGTACTTTCGTCAGGTAGTGGATTTTGCCAGTACGGTATCATTCATCCATGAGATCTCGGATGGCAGGTTCAAGTTTGGCATTGGTGTCAGCCATGCGCCGGCCCTTGACGCGCGTGGCATCTCGACCGGTAAGCCCCTGGGGGATACCAGGAACTTCGTAACGGAATTAAGAAATGTTCCCAGAGTTGGTGAACTACCACCGATTGTGCTGGCGACCCTGCGTAAAAAAATGATTCAGCTATCCGAGGAGATTGCTGAGGGTATGGTCTTTGCCAATGGGGCAAGATCGCATATGGCAGAGAGTCTTGGTGTTGTTTCGGATGAAGCGAAGAGCTCGGATGACTTCTTTATTGGCGATATGATCCCAACCTGCATTAGCGATGATGTTGAGGCCGCCAAGGCTGTCAATCGCAAGACGCTGACTTCGTACGCGTATCTGCCTAACTACCGCAATTACTGGAAAGAGGCGGGCTATGTTGAGGAGATGGAGGGGATAGAGAAAGCACTCGCAGATGGCGACCGTGAAAAGGTGCCACACTTTCTTACGGACAAGTGGCTCGCGGATACGACATTGTTTGGTTCCGCGACGCAGGTGCGGGACGGCGTTGAGGTATGGTTCGACGCCGGTATCAAAACACCCATTCTGGTTCCGTCATCAGCGAATGGGGGGCAGATGGTCGCCTTTGAGGAAATGTTAGCAATCTGGTAGTTAAAAAAGGGGGATAGACGATGACGAAGCATTGGTCAGAACTTGAAGTTAGAAAGGGCGGCACGCTATCGGCGAGAAAGCTCGCTGATGATCCACCCGCCGGGCTAACCAGGCTGCTCGATGAGCGCCTGGTCGATTTGCCTAATCCGGTCCAGGGAATCACTACCGATGGTGTCGTCCGCCAGGGTCTTTTCCCGCTAGCCGCCACAGGTGTTTCCACCAAGCCGATCACCGAAGCAGCGAATAGGTTTCTGCAGGCACTGAGTGCAGAGCAGCGGGGACGCGCGCTGTTTGCAATCGATGCAGACGAGTGGCGTATCTGGAACAACATCCATGTCTACTGCTGGCGTCATGGTGTGATGTTGGAGGACCTGCCTGATGCGACTCGCAAGCTAGGGCTTAACGTGCTTGCCGCGTCGTTGTCTGCAAGAGGGTTCGAGCAGGCGCGCGATATTATGCGACTCAATGGTTTGCTCGCTGAGGTCACCGGGAGTGCCGAAGAGTTTGGCGAGTGGCCCTATTTTCTTTCTTTCTTTGGTGAGCCGTCTGAAACTGAACCCTGGGGTTGGCAGATCGATGGACATCATCTCAACATCAACTGCGTGATACTCGGTGATCAACTGGTGATGACACCTACATTTATGGGGTCGGAACCTTGTGATGCCCACGAGGGTCCGTTGGCTGGCACACGCGTATTCGATACTGAAGAACGCGTTGGACTCGACCTTATCCGTTCCCTTGATGAAACTCAGCAAGGCATTGCAGTGACTCGCTCATCAATCCATCCGGACGATCTGCCGCAGGAACTGCAGCATCCGTTCGATGGCCGTATGGAAGGCGGGACCGGTCACGATAATGCGGTTGTGCCTTATGAAGGAATTGTTGGCAGTAAACTTTCCGATGCACAGCGCGGTCTGCTGCGGTCGGTAGTTGGCGCCTATGTTGGCTGGACTAACGATGGTCATGCTGAGGTTAAAATGAGTGAGGTAGAAGCTCACCTTGATGAGACCTGGTTTTCCTGGATGGGTTCGACCACCGATGATGGACCTTTTTACTATCGGGTACACAGTCCTGTAGTAATGATTGAGTTCGACCACCACCCCGGTGTTGTGTTCAACAATCCGGTGCCTTCACGAAACCATATTCACACTCTTGTGCGTACGCCAAACGGGGGTGACTATGGTGCAGATCTTCTGCGGCAACATCATGAACGATTTGACCATTCGCACGGGACACATAAGCCCCGTCATTGAGCCGCTAGCTTGTTGTTTTGATAAGTCGCTTGATTTAGCTATGGTCGAGGCATACCCTGCGCCCTTTATTTGGCTGTGATCTTTAAGGGGTAGAGCGCACTCAAGAACTACCAAAATGAGGTCTCATGGCAACTGTAGCGGAAAAACAAACAATCAAGAAAGAGCAGGTAGCCCGTGTTACCTGGCGATTACTGGCAAAAAACGGCTATGAATCTGCCAGTATGAGAGAGATTGCCCAGGCACTTGGCACTACCACCGGTACCCTCACTCACTATTTCCGCGATAAAGAAGACATGATCCAGTACACCTATGAGTACATGTACTCATTTGTGAGAGAGCGGGTCGATAGTGCTCACGCTGAAGGGCCGGCCTCATCGAGACTATGGCGATGCATAGAAACATTACTTCCAATCAAAAAGCCACATCTGGATAATCACAAGGTGTGGCTGAGTTTCATCACTACCAGCTTCGGCAAAATCAGTGTAAAACGACGTAATAAGAAAGCGATACAGCATCATAGAGAGATACTTCTGGAGCTTGTTGAAAATGATCGCGCGAACCGAAAGCAGAAACCGGCAATGACGTCAGCCGATGAGACAGACCTGCTTATCTGTATCACTGAAGCGCTCGCGACGCTCGCCGCCATAGATGAAAAGACTTACTCACCCGAAAGAACTCGACATCTGGCTAAAGTCGCTTTCGAAAAAATCATTGGCAGGAAAGCTTCCGCATGAAACAGGATGACTTTGGCCTGGATGCCCAGGTTACACTCGATGTTTCTATTCCCTATCGTGTCTATCTCCCCACCGACTACGATGCTTCGGGGGATGGTTACCCCATGTTGTATTTTCTTCATGGCGCCGGTGAGCGTGGCAATGATCTGGACTGGATGGCGCGAATCGCGTTACCGAAATATATAGAAGATGGCGCCGAATTGCCTTTTGTTACTGTCTGCCCCCAGTGCCCTTCGGACAAGAGATGGGACGCCCTGACCTTAACGACGCTGCTTGATAAGGTAGTTGATGACTACAATATTGATACGTCTCGTATCTACCTGACCGGGCTAAGCATGGGTGGTTGGGGAACCTGGGACCTGGCCAACCGAATATCAGATCGATTAGCTGCAGCGATTCCGATTTGCGGGCCATTCCTGCGCGTTATTCCGGAACACTTTAAAGACCTGCCGGTCTGGTGCTTTCACGGCGTCATGGATTCGGTTATTCCCGTCGCCGACTCAGTCCGAATGGTTAAGTCGCTTCGCGACGCTGGCTGTAATGTCGAATTCACAACCTATGCCAATGCCGACCATGATTCCTGGACAGAGACCTACCAGAATCCTGAGATCTACGACTGGCTGCTGTCACACCGTAAGGCTCAGGGCTAGCTCTCCTGGGCCCAAAGTTTCCGATGAATCTCATCGGGATCATTCGATACATGACTAGAGCCATCCAGATGCATGACCTGTCGGTCAGGATCACCGTACTGTGACCATTCAGGCAATCCTGCTCCGTTAGGATCTCCTGTCCAGGCAAATCGGGTTAGTGCGCCGGACCACCGTTCTGCTAGATTGCGAACTTCGGCTAGTTCAGGATCGTACATTGCAAACACCACGCAGTCTGGATCGGCGTAGGCGTTGAAGGTGAAAGCCATCTCGCAGGCGTGCATTGATCCGGTTAGTTTTCCGTTGTACTCAAGGGTTGTCGGAAGATCGAAACGGTATAACCAGCTCCCGGATCCCGCAGTGGAAGCACTATCGGCAATCTCAACGGCGATACGACGGAAACTATCCGTCATCGTAACCTCGAACAGCCTTTTCGCATTCTGATCAGGGTAGGCTGCCTTGATACCTTCCACATAGTCTTGTGGATCTGAATCACCAATCACCCACTTGGCAGTCCCTGGAAGCATCTTTTCGTATCGCTCGATGTCTTCGTCGTCGGTGTCGGGTGGCGTAAATAGTGTCGCTTCAGTCCGGTTGGTGCCGACGATGATTGGCACGCCCGCGCTGCCTTTCTCAAGGATCGCGTCGTTTGACGATTGGGTCACAACGGTGCCGTCGACAGCGTAGCCTACCGGTAGTCCGGCTTCGATTATTTCTTCTGCGGATGCTTCGCGCAGCTTCTCAAGTAGTTGTGATTGGTCGACCCCTAGTTTATCCGCGATCTCGCTGGTCTTGTCTCCGCCTGCCCAGTTTGGTCCGTTGGGGCTATTTGCTATCACCTTGTGGAACAGACCGTCTGCTGCTGGCACGGCGTTGAGTCCCAGTACCGCAATACCGCCGGCGGATTCCCCGAAGATCGTAACGTTTTCCGGGTTGCCGCCGTAGTCAGCGATGTTGTCTCTCACCCACTCGAGGGCAAGGACCATGTCACGAACTCCGTTGGACACTGACCCTTTGAATTCTTCTCCCACTGGTTCGAGGTCCATGAATCCGAACGGACCTAATCGATAGTTGATAGTAACCACAACCACGTCACCCTGACTTGCCAGTACGCGGCCGTCATATTCGTTGGCGGCGCCGCTGGCGAATCCGCCGCCGTGAATCCATACCATCACGGGGCGCGAGGCGTTGTCAGTCGAGGGAGTGTATACATTAAGAAACAGACAATCCTCGCTTAGATCGCCAGGCACTTCCTGGCCCATGGAGCCGGCGATCTTTCCCTGCATCGCGCGATTCGGATACTGCGTGGCATCAAGGATATCGTCCCAGCCGCCGGCAGCGACGGGTGGCATGAAACGTAGCTCACCAGTAGGTGGCTTGCCATACCGTATTCCTAGAAAGGCGTGGCTGCTGCCGTGATCCAGGCCGGTGATTTTTCCAAGACGTGTGTCAATTGTTGTCATTGATTGTTATCCGAAGGGCTTGTTTATTTTTCAGCTAGCAACTATCGCGTCCAGCAGGCGGACATCATCGTCACTTAACTTAATCTTGCTAGCTTCAAGGTTTTCTTTTTGCCGTTCGCTGTTACTGGATTTAGGAATCGTGACGACGTTTGGTTGGCGGACTAACCAGTTAATGGCGACCTGTGCGTGCGTTGCAGAGATTCTGTCCGCGATCTCGCTGACTGTTTCGTTGGTGAGGGAAGCGCTCGATTGTGCAGCTTTGCCAGACCCATCCTTTAGCGGCCAGTAGGCAGTCAGGGTCATGTCATTTTCCCTGCAAAATGTCAGGGTGCCATCTTCTTGTGGCTTACGGAAAAACAAACTGTAATGTACCTGGTTGCCAAAGAGTGGCGTTTCGGACAAGGCCGCTGCCTGCTCCAGAAGTGGCCGGTCGAAATTGCTTACGCCAATACGTCTGATCTTTCCGGTATCCACCAGGTGATTAAGCGCGCAAAAACTATCGGTGAGTGGAATATCAGGATTCGGCCAGTGAATAAGGTATAGGTCTATATAGTCGGTTTGCAGATGTCTTAGACTCCTATCACAGGCGGCCAGCAGGTCATCGTAGGCGAGGTTCTCTCTATTGACCTTGCTTGTAATGATGAGGTCACCTCGGTCCTGCCCGATCAGCGCACGACCCAGCAACTCTTCCGAGTGCCCGGAAGCGTACATTTCGGCTGTGTCGAAATGACGATACCCAAGGGAAATAGCGTGTTGTAGTGCGGTTACTTCTGGCTCATCCCGAGAGTGGTCCGGGCTCATCTCCCCACCGTAATCCCACATCCCCATGCCAATGGGCGGTAATCGAAAGTCGTCGGTCATCTTTCCGTTCTAAGAAATTTGGGGGGACAGTGTACCTAATTCCGAATATACGCGGCGTACTTATTTTGATTGAAACGAATTAAGTACACTGTCCCCCGATTTCACGGTAAAGTGCGCCCCGCCATGAAGTCATCTTCTGTATTTTCAATATTCAAACGGATGCGTGCGCTGCCGCTAGCGTTACTGGTAAGTAACGGGTTCGCTGACGAGCAGACTTTGCCGCGCGCCTGGTTCGAGCCCGTCAAGACCGCGAGTGAAGTTGGTATCAAAGAATTTTCCCAGAGCCCGTTGCTGGATACCTGGGACTTGCCGAGTGTTGAAAAACGTCTGCCAAATGACCCCGTTGTAGTAACGCCGCTTGCCGGGAACGGACGTTATGGCGGCACCATGCGCACTACGACCAACGAGTGGCTGACCTATCCGAATCGTGAGGCGCCGCTGACTATCGCAGCAGATATGCGCACCATACTGCCGAATCTTGCTGAATCCTGGGAAGTAAGTCCCGATGGCCGTCGGCTCACGCTCACTTTGAGAGAGGGTATCAGATGGTCTGACGGTGTTCCCCTGACCAGCGATGACTATCTGTTTTTGTTTAACGATCTGTGGCTCAACGAGGAGTACGCGCCGGTTCAAAGCCGAATCGTCAGAGGTGGCAGGGCAGTCAGGGTCGATGACCAGACCTTCTACTATGAGTTTGATGAGCCCAAGCCGCTTTTAGTCAACTATCTTGCCCAGTATGGCGACTTTATGGTGTTGCCCAGGCACTTTTACCGGCAGTTCCACCCTACCTACACAGATCGTGAAGTGCTGAACCAAAAAATTTCAGATCTGGGTTTTATCTCCTGGATGACATTTATTGATGCCTGTCGGCGAGAACTGATTGAAGAGAGCGCGAATGAACCGACTTTGGAAGCCTTCAAGGTCGTTGAGCGAACACCTACGTTAGTTCGTTTTGAACGTAATCCCTACTACTTCAAGGTTGACCCTTCTGGTCAGCAGTTGCCGTATATCGATCGGGTGGAGTCCCGGATCATCGACAGCAAAGAAGTCATAGCCGCTATGGCGACAACTGGCCAACTCGACTTCTCGGCATTTGAACTAAAGACCCAGGATATCCCGCTGTTGAAGCAGGGGGAGCGAAACAAGACGATCCGTGTACTGATATGGAACCGTCTGCATTCCAGCGATGTGGTCATTGAGCCCAACTACAATCACAAAGATAAGAAATTGAGCGCGCTGTATTGGAAGCGCCCCTTCAGGGAAGCGTTATCTATCGCAATCAATCGTGATGAAATGAACGAGATCATTTACTTTGGTCGCGGTACGCCCCGCCAGGTTACCGCGCATCCGACCAGCAGCATGTTTGAACCGAGGTTCGCTACTGCCTACACCCGGTATGACCCTGATCGCGCCAATGCCCTGTTGGATGAGTTGGGTTTGAAAGATATCGATGGCGATGGGCTACGGGAATACCCAGACGGGACGCCGCTTACCATTACGCTGGAGTTTGTCGACTGGGAAACACCCAAAGGAATTACGTTGGAGCTGGTCAGTCTCTACTGGCGAGAGGTGGGTATTGACCTGCGGCTGAAAATTGTTGATCGGGCGCTACAACGAGCCCGTGCACAGACCAGTGAAATGCAGATGACCGTATGGCATGCAGATCGAGTTACCGAAATTCTGCTGCCGTTAAGTCCGGGCTGGTGGGCACCGGTTCATAGCGGTTGGGACAATACCCTGTGGAATGACTGGGTTAACTGGCATCTCACAGATGGTCGATTAGGTGTAAAGCCACCACCTGTTATACGCGAACTACAACGCTGGGCGGAGGAAATGTATTCCACTGTTGATGGCCAGCGCCGGATTGAACTCGGCAAAAAAATACTTGCCAGTCATGCCGATAACCTCTGGAATATTGGTACTGTGGGTCTTGCACCTCAGCCGGTTGTTGTTTCGCGCAATCTGCGAGGTATACCAGATGTAGGGATCTGGGGCTGGGATAACCGTTGGACCCTGACCTATCACCCTGCTACCTGGTTCTTTGAATGATGCTCTAGCCCTGTCTCGCTCGGGCTCGTGCTACACTTTTCGAGTTGAAAAATGGAGTAGGACACAGCATGGCATCGGTACTGATAACTGGAGGAGCCAGGGGGATCGGCAAAGGTATTGCGATGGCTTTTCTTCAGGCGGGGCATCAGGTCATGATCGCGGATCTGGCTGGTGGCGAAGACTGGAATTACGACCTTGCCACAGAAGGAGTGATGGCCGAGACCATCGCGGAACTCGAAAGTCTCGGCGACATCCGGGGTGTCAACCTGGACGTCACGAATGCCGGTTCATGTGACAAGGCTGTGGCAGCAACTGTCGATGCTTTTGGGGGGCTGGATATCTTATGCAATAACGCTGGTGTGCTCGCCAGCGGTCCAATCGAGGAATTTTCAGAATCAGATTGGGACCGCGTATTCGATGTAAATGTAAAAGGTATCTACCACATGACGCGTAGTGCACTGGATTCACTTCGTGCATCCGGCAGCGCTGCCATCGTCAACACCGCATCTATCGTGGCTAAGAAAGGCGCCCGGGGGATGTGCGCCTACTCGGCATCCAAATCAGCGGTGATAGGGCTGACCCAGTCTTTAGCAATGGAGTTTGCACCGGAAGGAATTCGAGTTAACGCGGTTTGTCCAGGCATCGTTGGGACCGCCATGTGGCATGACCACCTGATGGCTAACCAGGGCGGGGAGGCATTTGAGGATCGGGTCCAGGATTTGGTTCCTCTCGGCAGGCCGTCATCGACACTGGATATTGGTGAGGCGGTACGTTATCTGGCAACGGCCGAGAATGTTACCGGGGTCTCGCTCAATGTTGCCGGTGGAATGGTAATGAACTAAAGCGTCATCCTGAGGGAAGCTAGGTAACTCAGGGATTAGGGCGAACTCACATCGAGAGATCCTTCGCTTCGCTCAGGATGATGTGAAAGAGATACTCGGTATGACTATAGGTGGGAGTTAAAATAGAAATCGCAATGCTCCCCGGAGAACCCGGGGAGCGTTACTGGATGACAAGCTAGTTAGCTCTGTAAGACAGTCTTACTCCAAAGGTTCTTGGAATCAGACCCCTGTGGCTAAACTCGAACGTATTGTTCTGGTCGATTGCTATCGAGCCATCGTCATTAAGGAGATTCTCGCCAAAGAACGACGCGCGCCAATTCTGATTCGAGAGACCAACACTGAAGTTCAGGTTGTTGTATGTATCCGTAAGTTGATAAGTGACGTTAGGTGAAATCCCGCCCCCGCCTGCAACATTTGGAAACGAGTTAGGCACGTCACCCACGTGTTGGAGGTCTGCTCGAGCATACCAGTCAAAACCATTCAGGAAAGATGAAGGCGCTGTGTATTGCGCGAAAGCCACCGCACTGAACTCTGGTGATTGCAGTCTATCGCCGACGCTGCCACCGGTCATAAACGACTCAACCTCGCTGATTGTATCGATCTCTGCTCTTATCAAAGATAAGTTAAGTCCTAACTCCAGATTAGAATCGGGTAGATAGACGAACTCAGCCTCGACTCCTTTCGAAACAGCCTTACCGACGTTGGTAGTAAAACCAGCGGCATCCGATCTACGTCGAGCAAAGAACTGGAAACCCTCCCAGTCAATCATAAAGAGAGACACATTGGCACTTAATGCGCCGTCGAGAAACATGCCTTTCATGCCCAATTCATAGTTCCATAGCCCATCACCGGCGGATTTCGCTGGAATTATGACATCCTGGACAGGACTACCGTCCTCGTTGAGAGCTCTGGTTGCGCCACCATTGGTGTTCGCACCAGGATTGGCTACTCCGCCACGGAATCCTTCGGAGGCCAGGGCAAATAGGTTGACCTCTTCGGTCGCCTGCCACATCACACTGACTTTGAAAGTATTCACGTCTTCTTGTTGTTCGTCGAGTGTTGCGCTATTCGGAGCAATCGACATTTGCCATTCCTCGGTTGGATCGGCCCTCCACGAACTTGCACTAGCGAGAATTGAGCTCCAACCACTGCCTTCTGTACTACTCCCCTGGGGCCGTCGATCAGTCAGCGCCACCTCTCCGGATCTTGCACCCAGCGCCATCGTCAATGTATCGGTAACATCGAAAGTCACCTCGACAAAAAACGCCTGGTCCGTGTCGTTATTCATTCTAGAAGGTGTGCTAGACCATGCGGTCAAAATACCATTCGGAAAACCTTCCCAGGTACGCTCTGGCCTTTGTATCAATCCATTGAGATTCCTTCTCTCGGCAAACTCGGGTGCCGTAAAGTGGATCCAGTCGAAGTCATTGTCGCTTTCACGATTGAAATAGCCTACGACATAATTGAAACGAGATTCACCGTTAGAGACTAGCCGCAGTTCCTGAACAGAATTTTCGTGCCGATCCATTCTGTGCATTGCCCAAGGCCAGGCCCATGAGGCGTTAATTATGATCTGGTTGAGATCGATCACGGTTTCACTGGTAAATTCATAGTAGTTTGTTGACGATGTGATGGTCGCCGGACCAAAATCATAACTAAGCGTCAGGTTCCAGTTGGCAAAATCGGATTCAATACCATGTGCGAGCCAACTCCCGGTGATTAATCTGCCGCGGTCAGGATCGAAAACGTCGTAATCATTCGTATCCATGACTTGTAACAAATAATTCGCCGTCGCAGTGAAGTTATCACTAGCCTCCCAAACTAAAGATGCTCTCAAGCCTTCATCTTGATTCGAATTCGAATTTTCTCTTCCAGGCGCGACCAGATCGTAATTGTCGCCATTAGCAATGCTATAATTGGCACCAATATTGGTCATGTAACCATCTTCGTCGCGGATGGCGGCAGCAACTCGAAGCGCTAATCTATCGCTGAATGGAATATTTATCATGGCATTGTAGCGATGCCGCAACGAACCGCTGGTCGTAGCAAATTCTGACCCTATGCTCCAATCGAACCCTGAAGGGTCTGCCTTGTTGGCAATAATGCGTACCACGCCCGAGAGCGTTCCCGCGCCAAACAACGTGCCTTGTGGGCCCTTTAATACCTCAACCCGGTCGATATCGAACATTCGGAAATCCGGTTGGGTTCCCGCGTTGTTACTGGTAATCGGAATATCGTCCAGATAGACCGAGGTCGGTCTGGTCAGGTCCGTTCCCGGGTTACTGCCGGTACCGATACCTCTGATGAGAAAGCTGGAGTCCAGCTCTCGTCCCTGTCCGGTTTTGATCATACCGGGAATCGAACGGGCAAGATCGTCGCCACTTTCAAGTCCTCGAATAGCAATATCATCCCCAGTTAAAACGTTAATCGTTATAGGAACGTCTTGTAAACTTTCGGCTCGCTTGGTAGCTGTGACAACAATTTCTTCAATCATGACGTTTGATGTTTCAGCAGCATTTAACGAACAGACCCCGAACATCGGCAGGATACCGAGTACCAGAGTCTTAGAATTTTTGATCAAATTTTGCATTATTTCTCCCCTAAAATTAATTGGCCGAATGGTCAGTTTCAAATTACTATCGGCTACAGCAAAAAGTGGAATCACCCACCGCTACCCTCTGTTTTTTATGCCCTTTGCGCGGATATGTCAATAGTCGAGTATCATTAAGTAGAAAATAAGATACTATTCGTCAGAGGGGACAACTAGCCATGGACTACCGATGAATACTGACAGACCCGTAAGTACCGCGCCGCATCTGGATATGGAGCACGAGATTGCTGAGCTTCGTGCCGAGATCGCGCACCTGCGGGCAAGGCTGGCGCAGAATCCGAATCGCGATACGAAGGATGGCGAGTGGCCAACCGAGATCACCTATGGTCAGCAGATGAGATCGCTTACCCAGTTTGCCGGCGTCAGTAAGGACCTAGATGCAATAGGCAGAACCTCGGACCATCCAAAGTTACCTCAACCCTCAAGAGAACAGGCGCAACTGGAAGCAGATTTTATCCGCTGGGGTTATTGCCTGGTAGCAGATGCAATGACATCCGAGCAGGTCGATGCACTGGTCGAACGACTACTGGATCAGGCCGAGGCAGAAAGAACAGCCGGCATCGCACACGTGACTCACGAGGGAACAACACAGTTTGTACCTAACCTGCTCCCTAAGGGGCAAATTTTTCGCGACCTGGCGTCGCTAGAGGAAAACGCGGCAGTCGGCGCGCCACTGGTTGAGACCCTGTTACGCAAGATCCTGGGGGAAGACTTCTATCTTGCGACTGCCCATGGGTCCATCGTGCAGCAGGGAGGCGGTATTCAGGAACTGCACCAGGACCAGGGTTTCGTGCCCTTACCACATCCACCCTATCCACTTTATAGCCTAATCATCTGGGGGTTCTCTCCATTTAGCCTGGAGGAGGGTGCCACCTACTTGTTGCCTGGATCACACCGAGCACCCGATGGTGCAAATCTTGTGCATCCGGATACAGATTTCAAAGCGTTCGCCAGGGGCAAACTGTTAGCGCTGGACATGCCACCGGGAAGTTGTGCAATTCTTGACAGTCGCTTGCTGCATTCTGGGGGTGAAAGAACTGCCCCCGGTAAGCGTCTGGCATCACGAGTGCTGTATTGTCGCGGCATGATGCGGCAACAGGAGAATCTCATTGCTTGTGCCGATCCAATACTTGATCAGCTGTCACCGAAACTCAAACGGCTCATTGGCTATTACAGTTACTACAGCCTCGGCATGATCGATGGCAATCGTAGCGACCCGGCGAAGCCCAAAGTACCCATTGGGGAGCTTTCAATGAGCCGCCCGGAAGAGTTTGAACAGGATTTCGATTTTCGCCATACGGAGTTTGCCAGGGAGTTGGCAGAAAACGAATGGAATGAATGGGTGGACTATCGGGGTCCGGAGCAGGAATGATCGCGCATATCAGGCAGTGAGATTGAAGCCCGTATAGTCGTTTTCAGCTATGTCATCGCATTGCTTGCGGTAGTTACCGAGACCGCCAATATAGGGCATAAATATTCTGGGCTTGCCTGGGATGTTGGCGCCGAGGTACCAGGAATTGCAGGATGGCGCTGTCAGCATTGAACCCTGGGCGGTCTCATAGACGTGTTTGATCCAGTCTTTTTCTGCCCGCTCGGTTGCCTCAATAGCGCGTAGCTGATGGGAATCCATGTAGGTAATGCAATCCGCGATCCAGTCGACGTGCTGTTCGATGGAAGTCATCATGTTGCTGCGCACCGAGGGGCTACCGGGACCGGTGATGGTGAAGAGGTTTGGAAAACCGTGCACTTGCAGACCCAGGTAGGTGCGTGGTCCGGCTTCCCAGTAATCTGACAGTGTTACACCGTCGCGGCCGCGGATATCCATGTTCAATAGTGCGCCCGTCATTGCATCGAAACCCGTGGCGTAAATCAGGGCGTCAAATTCATAATCTCCCTGCTGGGTCTGAATACCTTTGGCGGTGATTCGTTCGATACCACCGCGGCGAAGATCCACCAGAGTGACGTTGTCCCGATTGTATGCTTCATAGTATTGGGTATCGATAACAGGACGTTTACAGCCGATTGGATAGCCGCGCGGCATAAGGCCCTCTGCAGTTTGGGGGTCTTCGATAATCTGATCGATATGTTTACGATACATTCCACATGCCAGCTCATTGGCTTCAAGATTCAGCCCGACATCGACGTACTGGTGAATCGCCCCAAATCCATGCTCAAGTACCGCCGCATGACGTTCGTCCTCGGTCGTGTCCATGATCAGTGCGGTAGGTGGTGTTCGCGTGTTGCCACCAAACCCAAAGCCATAGCCGATAATGCCAAACTCGGATTCTCGTTGTTGTTGGCGGATTGAGGCATAGTCGGCCTTAACCTTTTCAATGAATTCGGCCGTCATGGGTTTGTTGTCTGCAGGCATCGTGTAGTTTGGTGTGCGTTGGAACACCGTCAGGTGCTTTGCCTGTTCTGCAATTACCGGGATCGCCTGCACACCGGATGAACCTGTACCGATAATACCGACTGAGGTGTCAGAGAAGTCGACACCTTTGTGTGGCCATTGACCCGTGTGGTAGACCGGCCCGCCGAAATCTCCGGCGCCTTCGACGTCTGGCGTATTCGGCATAGAAAGACAACCGGTTGCCATAATGCAATAACGCGTGTGAAAGCGATGTCCTGTATCGGTGCTGATGGTCCACTGCTTGTCGTCTCCGTAATATACGGAGGACACCCGGGTGTTGAACTGGATGTCCCGGCGCAGGTCGAAGCGATCAGCGACGTGATTGGCATAAGCCAGAATCTCCGGTTGCGCCGCCATTACCTCCGTCCAGGTCCATTCCTGTTCCAGTTCCGGTGAGAAGCTGTAGGAGTATTCCATGCTGGGTACGTCGCAACGTGCCCCGGGATATCGATTCCAGTACCAGGTGCCGCCAACGTCGTCGCCTGCTTCCAGCGCGCGTACTGTCAGACCAAGATTGCACAACCGATGAAGCATATACATACCGGCGAAACCTGCGCCGACGATGATGACGTCATAATCCCGAGATTCGGCCATTAGCTAGTTTTCATCCTGAAACTCAACACCGTGCCTGTAGTTTCTTAAACAAAGAGATCCTTTTTATTGTAGCCGTGGAGCTGATCACGACTTGCATTCCATTGAATGTTTTCGTCTGCGAGTGGTTGGTATTCATAGGATTGTTCTTCAGGGTACGCCTGTGCTCTGGCAGCTGCGGCCAGCGCAATAACCCGGGAGCGATCAATGACTCGCGCTTCGTCATAAGGCACATTGTCAAAGTCATGGCTCTTGAGTACCGAGGCCCGTCGGTGAAAGCCAAACACGAAGGTTGCACGCATATCAGCTGAGGTGTTGGCAAAGGAGCCATGAAGCATCTGTCGGTTACAGATTGCTACGTCTCCCGGATTGCATAGCATTGGCACTGCGTCAGGGAGTTCAATGGAATTGTTATTGGCGGCGACTCTTCCTTTGATATCGAGTTTGCCTGAATCGTGGGTGCCGGGGACGATCCAAAGGGCATTTTCCGCGTTGGTGGCATACAGGTTGACCATGAAATTAAAGCCATGTGTTCCTCTATCGTGGTCCGGTTCGTTCCACAGGGTAGTGCCGTCCTGATGCCATGAAACAGATGCTCCCAACCCGCCGTGCTTGATCCAGATGGTGTCAGTAAAAGGCACAAAGTCCGGGCCATTGATCTGTTCTGCGATAGCGAGAAGCTCGGGGTGACCATACAGGTGCAAAGTAGAGTCCATGAAATGGAAGGTGCCGTGCACCTGTAACAACACCTCGTCCGGTGCATCTGCCGGCGCATCAGGCTCGACCATTCTTACTTCGTACCGACCGCCAATGGCATCAGTGCCGCCATGAGGGTCGGAAAGTGGCTTTACGAATCTGAAACACGGCACCTCGTGGTTCAGGCCAACCGCCGGACGACCGTGACGGTCTACGTTCGCGTCGCCATTAACAGGGGTGTGTTCGAGCAGGTCTTCAAATTCTGCGACAAGCTGCTGCATTTCCTTGGGCTCGATAGCTCCCTCGAACACGTAGAAGCTGTGCTTCCAGTACGCGTCGAGGATATGGGAAGCAAGACGCCCGCTCTTGTCGAACTCAATCGGACCGCGGTTCCTCAGTTCAAAGGCGCGCTTTTCGCCTTGTTTTAGATAGGCGTTGTCCATAGTCACTCCTGATGATGTGAAGGCACTTTACTTTGGAGCGGTCATCTTTTTCAACATATTGTGTGTTTGGCACCTTTGATCATTCGTCTGGGTGTTTCGCGTTATTGGCACAAGTGTTTTAATGGGCGCCGAATCGTCGATAAGTTCAAATGCGCTAACGTCCGGAGCCATCTCAATGAAAATAGATGAGGTGAACGTTGCGCCCCACAATTTTTATGGGCATCTGGCCAGTGCGATGAGCGCTAACTTTTGCGCCGCTTTACCAAACTTTCGCATCATGGAAATTGAAGTTGATGATGTGGCCTGGAAAGATGACCTCGTCACCCATCCTCCGGAAATCAGAAACGGTGAAGATGTAGTATCGGATCGTCCTGGCTGGGGAACTGATGTCAATGAAGAAGCGGTACGGGCACATCCGCCGAACTAAAGTTTTGAGTTTTGTGTAATTAGTTTTGATTTAATAACAATAAAAAAAGGGGGTTTTGTGATGGGAACACAGGTAGAGATATCAGGGGCATTTACTGACAAGGTGGTCTGGATTACCGGCGCGTCATCGGGTATTGGCGAGGGTATGGCAAAGGCGTTTGCGTCCGCAGGTGCAAATGTCGTCCTCTGTGGCCGTAATGTGGATGAGCTTAACCGTGTAAAAGACGAGTGTGTCGCAGCGGGCGCGCAGGAAGATCACCTGATGGTGCTGCTGCTGGATGTCCTGGACTATGATGCCATGCCTTCTACTCTGCAGGCTGTGCTCAATCGGTTCTCCCGCATTGATATGTTGATCAACAATGCAGGCCAGGGGGCGCGGGACAGGGTGCTGAATATATCGATGGATGTTTACCGCAAGGCGATGGAGGTCAATCTCTTTTCTGCTGTCGCGCTGACTAAAGAAGTGCTGCCAGTCATGATCGAGCAAGGTGCCGGACGGATTGTCGGTCTCTCCAGTATGGCAGGCAAGATTGGTGTGCATCTGCGAACAGCATACTGTCCGGCCAAGCACGCGGTAGTGGGATTTTGTGATGCGTTACGCGCAGAAATGGCGCATTACGGTATCAAGGTAACGACGATAGTACCGGGCGTGGTTCGTACGGAGTCGGCGGCGAAAGCAATGATTGGCAATGGTGAGTTACTTGGGCCGGAAAGAGGTGTGATGGTAGGCGGCCTGTCCGTAGACGAGGCAATTGAAATTATTATGTCTCAATTGGCAGGGGGTGCGGATGAAATCATTGTGGCCGCTGAAGGTGAAGTCCAGTTGATGAAACAAAAGCGTGAAGATCCGGTCGCTGTATTCCGCTTTATGGAGGAGGCAGCAGAACAGGAAATTTACGCAGATCCCGGGGAATAGTGTGGCTGATTTTTGGTTTATGACGTTTCCGGTTCCAGGTGAAAGTGAAAACATTGCACGCAATATAGAGGATTCGGGCTGGGACGGCCTGTATTTTCCTGATACCCAGTGCTTGTCTGGCGATATGTATAGTGCAATGTGTCTCGCTGCGAAGGCGACAAAACGATTGAAGGTTGGCACTGCGGTAACCAATCCGGTGACGCGTCATCCTTCTGTCACTGCTTCAGCCATCGCAACCGTGCAGGTTGAGTCAGATGGCCGTGCGGTACTGGGTATTGGTCGAGGTGATTCGTCGCTTGGCTACATCGGGCAGAAACCAGCGCCGGCAGGAAAACTGGAGAGCTATCTGGACCAGGTACAACGCTATCTCCGGGGTGAATCCGTCGACCTGGACGGGTACGAGAGTCGCAACATGTGGATCAGCGATTCTGGCCAGCCCAAGGTGCCGGTAGATGTTGCGGCAACGGGACCACGTGTCATCGCGCTTGCTGGGCGCCTGGCAGAGCGGGTTACCTTTGCGGTTGGCGCAGATAAAGAGCGCCTTAAAGCATCGATGGAAATCGCCCGTTCGGCGCGCAGCAGTGCCGGTCTAGATCCGGAAGAACTGTCGTTTGGTTCGTACATCAACCTCGCGTGTGATGACGACCTGGCGCAGGCGCGTTCGATTATCCAGGGAAGCACGGGGGCCTTTGCCCACTTTAGTGGTATGTCGGAAGCCAGCAGCAGGGGCACAGGAGATGCCCGGATTTTTGAGCGAGTCGGCGCCAACTACGATATGGCGAATCATGGAAGTAATGAGGCGGCACACGTTAAAGCCATGCCCGATGATTTCATTAGCCGGTTTGGTGTAACCGGGTCAGTCGATTATTGTGTAGAACGGCTGGGGCAGCTCATTGAACTTGGTCTCGACAGGTTGGTTCTGCTTACAGGATCGTTGGACAGCGATCCCGCGTTGACTCAAGCGAGCTTTGAGCGAATCTCAAATCAGGTGTTCCCGCAGTTACGGTGAACGAGGCCCGATTGACCACGCTCAGATGGTCGGTCCCCAAACTTCCCGGTTATTCACGCGCTCAACGCGACGCGAAGTCTTAAGGTCGAGTAAGGCTTCAAGGCCCGTTGATCGGCAAACGCTGCGCACTTTCGCCTGCTCGTCCAATGTCGCGGTCGCGAGGTCATCCTGCAAGCGTTGCAGCAACCAGAATCGATAGGGAAGGACACCAGTCTCTATCTGTCGCCCTCGCCACTCAAAGGCGGTTAGCTCGCCGCCGCCCATACCCAATCCGCCTGTCAGTCCGCGCGCTGCTGGATCGTCCGCACCATTGGTGCCGTTTTCAAGATTGGGGTTGTCGGCAAGCCATCGGTTAGCCCGCTCTACATGTGCGCTGATCTCCGGAAGATACTCTTCAGCAACAAAGCGCATCATGGCTAACAGAGTATCTGGCAACTGGTCATCGGCGATCAGATACTCTGAAGCGTCCGGTTCGAGATAGTAGGGCTCGATAGTCGACATTCGCTCGACCCAGCGGCCAACGCGCGGGGCGGTACGTTTGATTAAAAATTGGGGTACGGGATCACGAAACAGGTGCTGCCACATGGTAGCCATCAGACCATAGTCACCGAGGGTGGCATGACCGCCTAACAAATAGGAATGATCGATCAGGTGGGCACTGAACAGTCGCAACCATTCCTGGAAAGCCGCCTCGATTACCGGTGCCGTGTCGGCGTTTACGCCAAAACTTCGGGTTGCCTGCCGCATGCGGGTACTGGCGTTATCAAACGCTTCATCTGCTTCATCCTGGGAATAACTGCTGGGGAAACACAGCGCAAACTCGGATCGAATGAAGTTCAGGTTCTCGTTGTCAAAGTTCCAGCGGTAATGCATCGCAGGACGAAGTAACCCTTCGCCGCCAAACATTTCAAAAATGTGGCTGACTGCAAGATGAACGGGTGTTGTTGGGTAGGCTGAACAGCGCACCAGATGCTGTGCTGGTCCGCGCTCAAAATGATCAATGATGTCGACCGTATCCTGAATGAGTTCACCATCCGGTGTCTCCATGACCGGATTAATCCATCGCCCGACAGCGGGGACAATATGATTGCGAAAATGATTGCTACCTGGTGCGACGTCAATGAAATCGATTGCCTGTTTACGAAGATACGATCGTGCTTTGCCTGGATATAGTCCCGCAGGTATACCGTAAAGCCTGTAAGGCATCATTAGAATTCATCCTTTCTGAGTCGCGGATTGTACACGCTCAAGGCTTCACCAGTATCTTTGCGTGCTTCTCCGGGTTGGCAAGCTCGGTAAATGCGTCGGCCACACCTTCGAGGTTGGTTTCTCCGGTAATGAGTGGCGTAACGTCAAAATCACCGGTACCGATATATTCCAGTGTTTCCTGGAATTCCTCGGTTGTATAGCCAAGCACATACTGGACATTCAGCTGTTTATTCACCGCGATCAATGGCCTGCTGATGTCCTGTTGCAGACAGACACCGACGATAACCAGTCGCGCATTTTTTTGAGCACCGAGAAACATCTGGTCAATCATTCCCTGCACCCCGACACATTCGAAATAGACACATTGCTCTGACTTCATTAGGTTGGGATGGGCATAGGGGTCGGTGATTGCGGGATCGATAACGTCGTCTGCGCCCACCAGAGCAGCAAGGTCGCGACGGCCTGGAGATAAATCGACGGCGATGACTGGCCCTGCGCCGCGTTGTTTAAGTGCAATGATCACGGCCAGTCCAACGGGCCCGCAACCGATAACAAGGATGGCCTCATCACCTTCGAGTCTGGCTTTGTTGACGGCATGAAAGGCGACTGCCATGGGTTCAGTCAGGGCGGCGTGCTCTGCCGACAATCCCGACGGCACGGGTGTCATTATGGACTCTGTTAACAGCATAAACTCTGAGAATCCCCCGGGTGCATCCACCGAGAAGCCGATTGGCTCAGGTGGCTCGCGCTTCAGCATGGGTGGGCAACAGACGAGTGTGCCAGGGCGTAAACTGCGTTCCGTTTTTGGGCCGTAGTCGACCACTTCTGCGCAGAATTCATGCCCGAGTACTACCGGCTCAAACGTCGTCAACTGAAAGGCACCACCGGATTCGCGGCTGGTGTTGACGAAATCTTCAGTGTGTTTGGCAGCATGAAGGTCCGATCCGCAAATGCCGCAAGCGCAGGTTCTAACCAGGACTTCGCCTTCCTGTGGAATCAGGTCGGGTAACTCATCGACCGAGAACTTACCTCGTTGCATGGTGACAGCGCGCATGATGCTTTTCTCCCGCTAGAATAAGTTTGCTTGCTGAAATAAATTGAAAAGGATACCTTGAGTTGTTGATATTAACGAGCGGCTTGTCGTGAGGCCTCACCTGTGACTATCGAATATCCGAAAAGAACCTACAAGAAGAACGCTAACACAGCGGAGATTGTCCGAGCGGCCAGTAGACTTTTTACAAGTAACGGATATCAATTCACCAAGCTTGAAGACGTCGCGGTCGAGGCTGGTGTACATGTGCAGACCCTGTACCGTCACTTTAAGACCAAGGAAGCTCTGGCGGTCTCGGCGGCTGAGGAAGTCCTCACGACCCTCCGGGAGGCTTTCGAAATTGAATTCAGCCATCAAACAGCCTTTCGGATTTGGCGTAATTTCGTTGGACGTGTTTGCGTCACGCTCGCGCCTTTTGGGTGGGAAGATAAAAGGTCGCAATTGCATGCTGCATCTTCGCTGATGAATGATAGTTTTCTGGTGATTGTTTATTCCGGTTATGAAGACATTCTGACAGAGTATTTGGCTAAAGATTTTCAGGTGAACCCGAAAAAGGATCGTTTGCCCAGACAGGTTGCTTCGTTTCTGTGTGGCAGCCAGGAAGCGGTCTTGAAACGTTGCAGTGGCCTTGACACAGGAACTGATATACTGAGCGATTCGGACGCTGTTCTGCATGAATGCCAGAGGAATATTGACGACATTGAGGCCATGTTTGCTTCATGCATTAAGAGTTCGAAGTTCGAAGGTCAGGGTTCAGGATGACGGGTAGTAGCGATGGGTTCATCTTTTCTGAATGGTTGTACTCATTTTGAATTTCAAGTTACAGTCGCACCTTCATGAAAATATCATTAGCAAAATTCTCCATTTGGCGGACACTGTGCTGGGCGTCATTGGTGGTCGGGCTCGCTGGTCACGTAGTTGCGGATGACGTAGTTGCGGATAGCTCTGTTGCCCGCGATGGAGGTGGTGAAAACACTGCAGACGGCGCTAACGATGCAGTCTGGCCGCGTCAATGGCCACGTGCCTGGTTTGAGCCTGTCAAGACCGCCAGCCAACTCGGCATCAAAGAATTCTCACAGAGCCCCCGGCTGGACTCGAAAGACTTGCCGCCGGTCGAACAGCGGCTTCCGACAGATCCCGTAGTAGTAACACCGCTTGCTGACATTGGACGTTATGGCGGGACCATGCGCATAGACCGTAACGAATGGCTTACCTTTCCCAATGTGGAGGGTTCACTGACGATCTCGGCGGACATGCGTACCGTGTTGCCGAATCTTGCTGAATCCTGGGAACTGAGTCCTGATGGTCGACGCCTGACTATGACGTTGCGAGAAGGCTTGAAGTGGTCCAATGGTGTGCCCCACACGAGTGATGATTACCTCTTTGTATTCAATGACTTATGGCACAACGAGGAATATGAGCCGGTAACCCGACGCATAGCCCAGGGTGGCAGAGCAGTCAAAGTATCTGATCGTGTTTTCTACTATGAATTCGAAGATCCCAACCCGCAGATTGTTAATTACATTGCCCATTACGGCAATTTCATGGTGTTGCCCAAGCATTACTATCAGAATTTTCATCCCGCCTACGTAGACCGGGAAACGCTGAATAGCAAGATAGCGGATATGGGATTCATCAGTTGGGTGATGTTCATTGAAGCCTGTCGGTTGCAGCGCATCGATGAGAGTGCGGAACCACCCACACTGGATGCGTTTCAGATCGTTGAGTACACACCAAAGCGGACCCGCATGGTTCGTAACCCGTATTACTTCAAGATTGACCCCACTGGCCAACAGTTGCCATACATTGATGCCGTTGTTTCCCAGGACATCGAAAGCAAGGAAGTCATCGCGGCTATGTCTGCCACCGGACAGCTCGATTTCTCCTCGTATGAGCTCAAGACCCAGGACATTCCGCTATTAAAACTCGGTGAGCAAAGTGGCGACATTCGTGTGCTCATTTGGAATCGATTGCACTCGGTCGATGTGGCCATAGAATTTAACTACAATCATGAAGACAAGAAACTGACTTCGCTCTACTGGGAGCGACGCTTCAGAATAGCGCTGTCTGTCGCGCTCAATCGTGAAGAGATGAACCAGATTATCTATTTCGGTCGTGGTACACCCCGCCAGGTGACAGCACATCCAAGCAGCAGCATGTTCGTACCGGAGTACGCTACGGCATACACAGAGTACGACCCGGACCGCGCGAGATCATTGCTCGATGAGCTTGGCCTTAAAGATGTTGATGGTGACGGGCTTCGAGAGTATCCAGACGGGGAGCCGCTCACCATTACCCTTGAGTTCATGGATTGGGAGACACCGAAGGCGATCACGCTTGAATTGCTTAGTGTTTACTGGCGCGAAGTCGGTATCGATATTCGCCTAAAAATCGTCGATATGGCATTGCAAACTGCGCGCGCCCATGCCGGTAAGATGCAGATGACCGGTTGGCACGCCGATCGAGTTACCGATATTTTCTTACCGCAGATGGTGTGGTGGGCGCCGGTCCATAGCGGCTTTGACAATACCATGTGGAATGACTGGGTAAGATGGCATCGCACAGACGGGCAGATCGGTACCGAGCCTCCGGCAGTCATTCGCGAGCTGCAACAGTGGTCGGACGAGCTATATGCCACAGTTGATCCTGAACGCCGCATCGAGTTGGGCAAAAAACTGCTGGAAAGTAATGCCCGGAATCTCTGGACCATCGGCACGGTGGGCCTGGCGCCCCAACCAGTGGTTATCTCGAGCAAACTGCGCGGCGTACCGGATCAGGGTATATGGGGTTGGGACAATCGCTGGACATTGTCATATCATCCCTCCACCTGGTACTTCGAATCTGGTGTTGCTAGCAATGAGTACGAATAATGTGCGGGAGTAGTAAGTGAGGAGCTACGTCATCAAACGCCTGATTGGCATGGTGCCAACACTATTGCTGATCTCGATGATCGTATTCGTTGTGATTCAGTTGCCCCCGGGTGATATCGTTACCTCGACGCTGGATCGGTTGCAGGCCCAGGGGGTAGAGATATCGGCGGAACAGGTGCAGAACCTGCGCGCACAGTACAAGCTCGACAAGCCCATGGTGCTGCAGTACCTGTATTGGATTGGGAACTTTGTAACCGGCGATATGGGGTACTCGTATCTATATAGCCGGCCCGTGAATGAACTGGTGTGGGAACGGCTTGGCTACACCCTGCTTATTTCGATATCCGCGCTCCTTTTTACCTGGGCTGTCGCTGTGCCGGCCGGGATGTTCTCTGCGGTTAGACAGTACTCAGTCGGCGATTACGTGCTGACGACGGTAATGTTAGTTGGTCTGGCGACGCCAAGTTTTTTGTTGGCGCTAGTGGCCATGTATGCAGGTTACGAATGGTTCGGTATAAGTATTGGCGGATTGTTCTCGCCGGAATATCGCGACGTTCCCTGGTCGTTAGCACGGGTGGGAGATTTTCTGAGTCATCTGTGGATTCCAATGATCGTGGTTGGGTTGGGGGGAACAGCCTCCACCATGCGTATCTTGCGCGCTAATCTTCTTGATGAGCTGAATAAACCCTACGTGGTTACTGCGCGAGCGAAGGGAGTGCCGCCGATAAAACTTCTCATCAAGTATCCCTTACGCATTGCCATCAATCCTTTTATCAGCACCATTGGTCTGCTGTTGCCGGTACTTATCTCCGGTGAGGCCATCGTTTCCATCGTGCTGAATCTGCCTACCACTGGCCCGGCGCTGATTCAGGCCATTGTTAATCAGGATATGTATCTGGCGGGGAGCTTTCTTATGCTCCTGGCGATTTTGACGGTAGTCGGTATGTTGCTGTCGGACCTGCTGCTCGCGTGGGCTGACCCCAGGATTCGCTATGAGTGAGCTCACTATAGATACACAGATCGAAGCAATCTCGCCGCGCCAGTTGGCCTGGATTAGATTCAAGCGCCATCGTCTTGCGATGGTGAGTGGCTGTTTTCTCATTCTCATCTACCTGGTTGCGGGACTTTGTGAATTTGTAACGCCATACGGCACCGAGACGCGAAATGTGCAGGCGATTAACGCGCCCCCCATGTCGATTCATTTCGTCGACAACGACGGTTCATTTCACCTCAGACCCTTTGTGTATGGCTATGACATGCACATCAATGACGATACCTGGATGCGCGAGTACACGGAGAATCCGGAGAAGCGTTATCCCATCTATTTCCTGGCGCGTGGTGAGAGTTACGAGTTATGGAACCTTATTGAATCAGACCTTCATCTCTTTACTACGCGGGATGGCTATATCCATCTATTCGGTACTGATCAGTTAGGTCGCGATGTGTTCAGTCGCGTGTTCTACGGTGCGCGTGTCTCTCTTTCTATCGGTATCGTGGGCGTGATGCTAACCCTGTTCTTTGGTGTACTGATCGGTGGTCTGGCGGGATACCTTGGCGGTCTCGTGGATCGGGCAGTACAGCGCGTCATTGAGGTATTGCAGTCAATGCCAACGCTGCCTCTATGGATGGCACTGTCAGCAGCGCTGCCGGTTTACTGGTCGCCGATCGCGGTTTATTTCGGGATTACTATTATCTTGTCTCTATTTGGTTGGCCCGCGCTTGCACGTCAGGTGAGGGGAAGATTCCTGGCGTTACGTGAGGAAGATTTTGTTGTGTCTGCCCGACTTCTGGGTGCAGGAAAGATGCGCATCATCTTCAAACACATGCTGCCCAGTTTTACTTCTCACGTTATTGCCACGGCGACGCTTGCAGTGCCGGGAATGATTCTTGGTGAGACGGCATTAAGCTTTCTGGGTATTGGATTGCGGCCACCCGTAGTGAGCTGGGGTGTGCTTATGCAGCAGGCGCAAAACTATCAGGTGATCGTGATGACGCCCTGGCTTCTGATACCCGGATTATTCGTAGTATTGACGGTGATGGCCTTCAATCTTTTGGGTGATGGATTGCGCGATGCGGTCGACCCATACAGCACTGGCGGGCAGAACTGATGACCGACAACGTTTTGGAAATACGAGATCTGGCGGTCGAGTTCAAGACCGACACGGGTATCACCCATGCCTTACGCGATGTGAGTTTCGATGTACCGCGGGGTAAGGTAACCGCAGTCGTTGGTGAGTCGGGTTCTGGAAAATCAGTTACCGCAAACTGCATCATGCGTATTATTCAACCCCCTGGTAAAATCGTTAGTGGCGATATGATGTTCTCGCCCACCCGCACCGATCCATACGATATCGTATCCCTCGATAACAAAGACCCCAGGTTAGTTGACCTGCGAGGCGATCTCATCAGTATGGTGTTCCAGGAGCCGATGACGGCGCTGTCACCTGTATACACTGTTGGCAATCAGGTAGCGGAAGCCATACTTTGCCATCGTGATGTCACCGAGGAAGAAGCCTGGGAAGAGGCCGCCGATATGCTGACGCGAGTCGGTATCGATGATGTGCCCAGGCGCATACACCAGTATCCGTTCGAATTCTCCGGTGGAATGCGCCAGCGTGTAGTGATTGCGATGGCGCTGGTTTGCAATCCGGAGGTTCTCATCTGTGACGAGCCGACCACGGCGCTGGATGTGACCATACAGGCGGAGATACTGACACTGATTCGTGATCTGCAGCAAGAGCTCAGTAATTCGGTACTCTTTATTACCCACGACCTTGGCGTGGTCGCACAGCTCGCCGATCAGGTAGTCGTGATGTACCAGGGTCGTGTACTGGAAATCGGCACGGTTCGACAGGTATTGAAAGAGCCGCTGCATCCCTATACACGTGGCCTTTTGGCAGCCATCCCGGGGATCGTGCCAAAAGGCCAGCGACTGGAGACCATTGCCAGCGTGGTTGGCGACAGTGATATCGAAACTGCCTATCCTTTGACTCGGCTGAAGGATGGGCGTGAGGTCAGTTTATCCCCCGAGGCTCTCAGGGAGATCGACAATGAGTGAAGCACTGCTGGAAGTGACTGGTCTCAGCAAGCACTTTGATGGTGTGGCTGCGGTCGATAACGTCAGCTTTTCTCTACAATCCTCGGAGACCCTTGGCATAGTAGGAGAGTCCGGATCCGGCAAGACGACGCTCGCTCGCTGTATCTTGCGCGCGATGGACCCCGACGAGGGCATGGTTCGCTTTAACGGCAACAATGGCTGGTGTGAACTGCAGGCACTAACCGAGTCGGAACTGGTGCCGCTGCGCCAGGAAATGCAGATGGTATTCCAGGACCCGTTCTCCTCACTTAATCCACGCATGACGGTGCAGGAAATTCTGGAAGAGCCGCTGATTATTCACGAGATTGGTGACAAGAATTCTCGCCGAGAAGCGGTACTAGACATCCTGTCACGGGTCCAGCTTGATGCAGATGCACTGACTCGCTTTCCCCATGCGTTCTCTGGCGGGCAGCGTCAGCGCATCGGTATTGCACGGGCCCTTATTCTTAGGCCCAAACTGGTCGTGTGCGACGAGTCCGTATCGGCGTTGGATGTATCGGTACAGGCGCAGATCATTAACTTGCTGGAGGATCTGCAGGAGGAGCTGGGACTTACCTACCTGTTCGTTGCCCATGATCTTAGTGTTGTGCATCACATCTGTGATCGCATTCTGGTGATGTATCACGGGCGGGTGGTAGAAGAGGGACCCGTGGATGAGGTATTCAACAATCCACAGGAAGACTATACCAAGCTGCTGCTGTCGGCGATTCCTTCACCTGATCCTGATGTGCCGCTCAACCCGATGGATCGTAAGAGTCTGAATCTTACGTCGTAGTAAGCTGAGGCACTGATGCTTGTTTGCGTCTATTTGACCTCCTTCATTAATACCCTCCGCATTGGATAACAAAGGCGATGAGCAGCCCTGAACAGGAACAAGAAGCCTTTGTAGACAAGCATCTGAAACGCAATATTGCTGTTCAGTTGACCCATGGATTGTTTGGTCAAACCGGGTTTCGCCTGTTTTCTGCACCCACGTTTTTGCCGGTTTACCTATATACTATTTCAGGTTCTGAGTTCTTTGTCGGACTTGCACGGTCACTGGAAGCGGTTGGTCAGATGCTGACACCGATGGTTGGTGCTTCCTTGATTGGCCATCGAAGAAAACTGTTGGGCATCACCCTTGCCTCCAGCGTGCTGATGCGATTTCAGATTTTGTTTATTGCGCTTACCGGTTTGTTTATGGGTGCCACAGACTTTGGTATGTGGTTGATCGTTTTCTTTATGGTGCTGCTGGGCCTATTTCAGGGGATTTCCGTGGTGATGATGAATTCCCTGCGCGCCAAGGTGATACCGGTACGGCGTCGAGGATTTGTCACCGGATGGCGCAACTTTTTGTCTAACGGGGCGACGGCACTACTCGCTTATTTTGCGGGCGCATACTTCATTGATAACAATGTGCTGGGAGACGGCTACGCCGCCCTGTTCTTGTTGGCTTTCTTTATAGCGTCGCTGGGGATCATCGCTCTGGCGCTCACGAAGGAGCCGCCTGGCGTTTCGCTAAGGAAGCGAGAGAATGTTATTCAGAGCTTCCGTTCGTTACCGGATCTGTTTAGGGAGAACCCGCACTTTGCCCGCTTCTTTTTGGTTGCAGCTCTGGGCTCTTTCGGACGTATGGCCATGCCGTTTTACATTCTCTTTGCTGCGACAAGGATGGATATTTCAGGCGCGATGCTGGGGTTGCTTACAACGATTTGGATGCTGTCCGGGACGGTAACCAATATTCTTTGGGGTAGCATCGCAGATCGAAGTGGTTACCGCCTCGTGATGATCGTGACCTTGGCAATGTGGACATTCGCACATTTTCAGCTCTTACTGGTCGAGGGCATTTTCGGGATCATTGTCTTTTTCGTGATTTTTGGCGTCGCATTCAGCGGATTCAATCAGGCTCGAATGAATATGGTGCTGGAGCTGGGAGCCGATGCGGATATTCCGCTTCGGGTTGCCGTTTCGAATATGGCGAGCAACACGGTTGGGGCAGTCGGTCCTTTGCTGGGTGGTGTAATCGCAATGGCACTTGGTTATGAGGTGATTTTCGTGGTCTGTATTGTTGTACAGCTGATTGCGCTTGGCGTCATGATTGGTTTCGTGCCGGAGCCAAGGCATGTGAACGTGGTGCTTACCACTGATGAGGATGAAGCCTAAACAGCTGGACTAACCACCGTTCGATTGTTCAGTTACACTGGCGGTTTCGTCTGCAGGTGGGGCACCGGATGTTTTCTTCTCGTTCTTTCCTGATTGCCATTGGCGTCGCGTTTCTTGCGGGCATGGTAGTTTCGCTCGCAGTACGTTCCCCAAATGCTGAAACCTCTGTGACTGTCACCAACGATACAACTGAGGTGATTGTTCGGGAACGCTGGCGGGTACCACTCAGTTCCTCCCGCAATCTACCTGGTAATGGAGAGACGCCGGTGTGGTTAGCCAATGCGGTACAGGAGGCAACGGGAGGGGAGTTTATTGTTGACCTGTTTGATCCAGGCGAGATCGTTCCGGCATTTGCTATTACCGACGCTGTTCGAGATCGAAAAGTTCCCGCGGGATATACCTGGCTCGGATACGATCAGGGGAAGATTCCTGCCTCAGCGCTGATTGCGGCGAAGCCCTTTGGCATGGAACCGTGGGCGTTTATCGGTTGGTGGTTGCATGGTGGTGGTAAGGAGCTGACCGAGAAGATTTACGTGGAGCACAATATGAAGCCGCTGCTTTGCGGTATTAGTGGTCCCGAGACGGCAGGGTGGTTTGCGCAACCGCTGAAGTCAGTTGATGATCTGGATGGTCTTAAGATTCGTTTCGCCGGGCTTGGTGGCAAAGCCATGCAAAGAGTGGGTGCTTCGGTGACCATGTTACCAGCTGGTGAGATTTTCCAGGCGCTGGAAACCGGCGTTATTGACGCTACCGAGTATTCACAACCGATTACCGATCAGGCACTGGGTTTCAATCGAATTGCCAAGTACAACTATTACCCTGGCTGGCATCAGCCGTTTAGTTCAATTCATATGGTGGTGAATCTGGAGGTGTGGGATGCCCTCGCGGCGCGCGATCAATCAATGCTCGAGGATTTATGTTTGGGTGCCACCGCTTTTCACCTCGGTCTATCGGAAGCTCTGCAGGGTCCTGTCGTCTCAAACTTTGAGAACATTGGCGTCTCTGCGCGGCATCTACCGGACGAAATGCTTGAAACGCTCCATGAGGCAGCCAACGAAGTGCTCGACGAGGAAGCTGAAAAGGACGCAGACTTTGCCGAGGTTCTGGCTTCGCAGCGTGAATTCCACGCGACCTATCGAAAGTGGCGCAACCTCGCTTACCTTTCCAAAGATTTCGACCAGGAGTAGTTCATGCAGGATGTTGAATTACCGGAAACGCGAGCATCGCGGATTATCGATTCAAGCGTGCGTGCCGTTGGTCTTGCGGCAGGTTGGATATGGGTCATTCTGCTATGTGTCATTGTTACCAACGTGGCGCTGCGATACCTGTTTGGTGAAGGGCGAGTGGAGTTTGAAGAAATCCAGTGGCATCTGAATTCTGTCGCGTTTTTGACCGCGATTGCCTATGCCTATAGTGTCGATGCGCATATACGCATCGATGTTGTCGCGAGTCGACTGAAACCTCGCACACAGGTGTGGATAGAACTTTATGGCACCGTGTTACTGCTGATTCCGTTCATCGTCATGCTGTTTATCTTCAGCCTGCCGTTCGTGTCCCATAGCTGGGCCGTTGGGGAGACATCCCAGTCCCCTGGCGGACTACCGTTTCGCTGGTTTCTGAAGGCAGTGCTGCCAATAGCGTTCCTCTTGCTGATGCTGGCGATTGTAGCCAGGGTGAGTCGGCTCTGGGCCTTCCTGTCGGGGTCATCATGACTGGTGCAGAAATACTTGCGTTGACGATGATGTTCAGTTTCATCGCACTGGTATTTACCGGCTTTCCTATCGCCTGGATTCTCGGAGGCCTTGCTGCGTTATTTACGGCCCTGGCGATCATATTCCAGGTGGATTTTCAGGTTTCCACTAATGTGGACTGGTTCTATACATCGATGAGCATAGATCGAGTTTGGGACATCATGGAGAACTGGGTCATGGTGGCCCTGCCGATGTTTATCTTCATGGGCATACTGCTGGATCGTTCAGGGATAGCGCGCGACCTGCTAACGGGTTTTTCAAGGTTGCTGGGTGGTGTAAGGGGCGGCCTCGCTATTACGGTCACCATTATCGGTGTGCTACTCGCGGCGACCACAGGAATTATCGGCGCATCGGTGGTGCTACTCGGTCTGCTGGGGCTACCTGTGATGTTGGAAGCGGGCTACGACAAGAGATTGGCATCAGGAACGGTTTGCGCCGTTGGTACCCTGGGTATCCTTATTCCTCCTTCGATCATGCTGGTTGTGATGGCAGATCGTATGGCAATGAGCGTCGGCGATTTATTCCTGGGTGCATTGATACCCGGGATACTGCTGGGAACACTATATATCGTTTATCTGCTTATTGTCGGGTTACTCAAGCCGTCATTTGCGCCCGCTGCCAAGACAGAACCCGTTGATCTTGCTGCAGTCATTGAGCTGATCAAAGCAGTGGTGCCCGCTGCGCTCCTGATTCTTGCCGTGCTGGGAAGTATTTTCTTTGGTCTGGCGACGCCCACGGAGGCCGCAGGGGTAGGTGCCGCAGGTACGCTGTTGCTAGCGTTAGTTAAGGGGTTGCTTAGCATTGATGTGATGAAAGATGTGCTGGAAGAGACCTCCAGAACAACGGCATTTATCTTTGCGGCGATAGTCGGTGCGGTCTGCTTTACCCTGGTGCTTAGAGGCCTGGGTGGTGATGAATTGATTGAAGGCGTCCTGCTCGGTCTACCATTTGAGCCAACCGGAATCATCATCTGTATCCTTATTGCTACATTTATACTTGGCTTTTTTCTGGACTGGCTGGAATTGACCTTAATTCTGCTGCCGCTGGTTTCACCAGTGGTCGCTGGCCTCGATTTTGACCCGGTATGGTTTACCGTGTTGTTTGCGGTCTGTCTGCAAACTAGCTTCCTCACACCTCCCGTTGGCGGGGCGTTGTTCTACCTGCGGGGTATCGCGCCTCCAGGGGTCGATTTAGGCGTGATCTATCGCGGCGTCGTGCCGTTTATCATCATCCAATTGATTGGGTTGGTCATTATCTTTCAATGGGAGTCATTGGTTACCTGGTTGCCGGCACAAGCTTATGGGTGAGGTTCGTCATGGCGAGCAACCTGATATTATTTCAGCCTTCTAACTATATGTAGGGCTGGAGCACGGAATGACACACGATCTCATTATTCGCGATGGAATCATCGTTGACGGAACTGGTGGCGACACGTACACGGGTGACATCGCTATCGATGGCGACACCATCACCGAAATTGGCAAGATCGACGAGACGGCAAAACAGGAAATCAAGGCAGATGGTGCGACGGTAACCCCGGGATTTATTGACCTGCATACACATCTTGATGCACAGATCGGTTGGGATCCTTATCTTACGCCCAGTTCATGCCACGGAGTGACCAGTGCGCTAATGGGTAACTGCGCAGTGTCCTTCGCGCCGTGCAAACCAGATGATCGCAATTTTCTGGCTGAGATGATGGAGACCGTGGAAGATATTCCACGGGACGCCATTCTTTCGGGATTACCCTGGGACTGGCATTCCCACGGGGAATATCTAGACTCCATTGAGCGATTACAACCGGCGATCAATGTCGCCGGGCTGGTGGGTCATGCTGCGGTCCGGTATTACGTTATGGGTGAACGAGGTATTGACGAGAACCCAAATGCCGAGGAGATTGAACAGATTGCACAGCTGGTGGGAGATTCCATTCGCGGTGGCTCAATTGGGTTTTCCACAAACCGTCTACCGGGCCATCGCGTACCTGACGGCCGGGCGATTCCTGGTACCTATGCAGAAAAAGATGAACTGATCGCGATCGCCAAGTCGGTAGGTGAGGCCGGTGGTTTGTTCCAAACTGTCCCCTGGTATAGCAAAGGCCAGCTAGTACAAGACCTCGATATGATTGGACAGGAAGCGATTGCAGGTAATGTACGGGCGTTGTTTAGTGTGGTGGAAACAGATTCTTTTAACATGGACGATCCGCACGACATCATCGACGAATATCGGGCGAAGGGTGCTGAGATCTACGGCACGACAGTACCTCGATGTGGCGGTAACATATCCAACCTGCAGACTGTCCATCTGTTTCCGGGCTGGGACAAACTGCGGGCTATTGCGCCCGAGGATCGATGGGCAGCGATTCAGGATGAGGATTTCCGCAATCAGTTAATTGAATCAGCCAAGGCGAATCCAGCAAGTCGTGACTATGCCAAGCGTCTGCGCTGGTTGGGGGACGGAGATCGCCCCATCTACACCAAGAGCCGTGAAGACAATCTTGACGCGATGGCTATTTCGGCCGGTGAACACCCTGCGGAAACCTGGATGCGTTTAACTCTTGAAAGTAAGGGAACTGCCGCGTTCCACCAGCCGTTCTTCAACATGAACTTTGAAAAAGTCGAGGAACTCATGGACAGAGACTGGGTCGTCCCTGGATTAGGCGATGCTGGAGCACATGTCTCAGTCATTATGGATTCTGGTTGGCCATCATTTCTGCTCAGTCATTGGGTGAGGGACGAGCAAAAACTGGATATAGCAACTGCTGTACATAGGATGACCGGTCGCGCGGCTGAGGTGCTGGCACTAAATGATCGCGGAACTCTCGCGGTAGGTAAGAAGGCTGACATCAACGTGATTGATCCTGCACGAGTTGAAGAACGCCATCCTCGAATGGTACAGGACTTCCCACACGGTAAGAGCCGGCTGACCCAGGACGGCGCAGGATATCTGGCGACCCTTGTTAACGGCACGATCATTCGCAGGAATGATGAGTCTACCGGCGAGCGGCCGGGGTCCGTATTGCGATCTGCGTCCTCGCAGCGTTGATTAACCCGTTGATTTACTTGTAGGAGAACCCACATGAAAGCAGCAGTATTAAGAGGTGTCAGGGAGCAGGAGATTGAGGACGTCGACATCGATGGTCCGCAAACAAAAGAAGTATTGATCAAGGTTGCAGCCGCTGGCGTGTGTCACAGTGATCTGCATTTTTATAATGGTAGCTGGCATGGTGGTTTTCCAATGGTGCTTGGTCATGAGTCGGCTGGCATTGTGGAGGAAGTAGGTAAGGATGTGACCTACGTGAAACCGGGTGACCACGTGATCACCTGTCTTTCGACGTTCTGTGGCCACTGCGAGGACTGCATCACCGGCCGAATGGTGCTTTGTGAGGAACCGGAGGTGAATCGCCTATCGACCGAACGGCCACGATTGCATAAGGGCGATGAATACCTGCGACAGTTTGCGAGACTAGGGTCATTTGCGGAATACATGCTAATCCACGAGCACTCGCTGGTCAAAATCCGCGAGGATATGCCACTTGATCGTGCCGCGTTGATCGGTTGTGGTGTGACCACGGGAGTAGGCGCGGCCCTTAACACTGCCAGGATTGACCCCGGAAGCACGGTAGCTGTGATTGGTTGCGGCGGAGTAGGTCTGTCCGCAGTCAACGGTGCGATGATTGGTGGTGCATCACGAATTATTGCTGTCGACATGCTGGACTCGAAGCTGGAACTGGCCAAAGAATTCGGTGCAACGGATGTCGTGAACGCCAGGGAAACTGATGCGGTTGAAGCCGTGATGGAATTGACCGGCGGCGGTGTCCACTACAGTTTTGAAGCGATTGGTTTGAAAGTCGCCGCGGAGCAGGCGTTTCGGGTGTTGCGACGTGGCGGTACCGCGACGGTGATCGGAATGATTCCCCCGCCGCAAATGGTTGAGTTGCTGGGTGCTGATTTCTTACAGGAAAAACGGATTCAAGGTTCTTCTATGGGTTCCACTAGATTCCGTGTCGATATGCCGAGGTATGTGGAGTTCTATCTGCAAGGGCGACTTTATCTTGATCAGCTTATCTCGCAACGAATCGGACTGTCGCAGATCAACGAGGCGTTCGAGGTTTTGGAGACTGGTGAAATCGCGCGCAGTGTTATCACGTTTGACTAGGCTTCAGGTCACTTTCTGACAATGCATTCGATCACTCGGTTTGTTGCTTTACTTGCTATAGGTTTCGCGGTCCTGTTGTCGTCGGCCTTTGTTGTATCCGGAAACCCAAAGAAGCACGACTTTCCCCCCACCGCCTTCGATTATGCCAAGCTGGTGGAGCCAATATTGGGAGTCCCACCGCGAGTTGATCTTAGCAAAGGTGTGGAGGTCCAACTCTATGTCGATGGGGTGAGTACAGTAGTGCGGGGCGGTTACTCCTGCGATAACCCCAGTCGACTGGGTAAAGGCTGCATTTCTGGCTCAGTTCTTGAGCGATTCGAAGGAAAGAGCGCCGACGGGGAACCCTTGCCGGACGTGATATGGGTTAGCTTTGGTCGAAACTCGAGCGTCGAGTACAAAGGAAAGGTTTACGTTAATGGGTCAGTCCAGATGGTTGGCCACCATCTGAAGACAGGGGCAACCGCGTTTTTCGAGAGCAGCGACAAGATTGGTCCCTGGGCCAGTGTTGATCCGGACACCTTTCGATTGACCGGGGTCATGCCATGGATTGATGACCCACAGGAATTCAATAAGGCGTTTAAGACGCCGCGTACTGTTCAGTGCGTACAGTGCCACCAGAATGATCCATTCATTCACAACCCTTTTATCGATGCGGCAAAAATGCCCAGGACCGACGAACCAGTGGTACCCGAGATTCGGACAAGAGACAGGGACATGGAAGTGGACCTACCCTATTTTGTGCTTGGTGGGGAACGCTGGGATATGCGAACCATTCATATCGATGGGAATGGTTGTTTGGAGTGTCATCGAATAGGCATGAGCACAGTGAAGCTTTTCACTGGTTACGGTTGGTATCCGAACGAACATATGCCGCCGAAAGATCCGGGTAGTTTGGCGGGAGATTTCAAGGAGCTGCAAACCTGCTGGGAAAACAAACCGGAAGCAACGCCCGGATGCGACTGGGTCGTTCCTCCGGCGGGGCAAACCTTAGGTCGTGTAGTAGGTGATGAGTATCCCTTTAAGGCGAGATTCAATCGACCAGGTCATAAGGTATTTTAGCCTTTACCTCGTTCTAGGATGCCTCACGGCTGGTCACCTCATCCGGCCAACGAGTATCATCCCATCGATGAGCCTGCAGGTAGCGAATAGCGTAACGAATGCTTCGCGGGCTCCCACTACGAACCAGGATCTCCAGTGCGGTGGCAGGCGTATCAATATCCGAGGCCGGCTTCTCAAGCACTTCGATCAGAAGGTCTTCCATATCTGCTATGTACAGGTCGGAAAGCGCTAACGCGTTCATTGCGTTGAGATGAATCTTATCACCTATGATTTCGCGCCTTACTTGAGGGTTCACACCCCAACTGTCACGTGGCATTCGAAGCAGTTTGCTGATCGCCGGTAGAGCCGGAATGGTGTTACTGCTAATGCAGGCTATTGCTTCGAGGACCGCACGAATAATCCGATCGTCAGACGTGTCCAGAATTTCTGCCATCTTGGGCATGGCGCGGGCAGCAGGGCTGCCAATTTCACCCAGTGCAAAAGCCGCGTTGACGACGATCCATGGGTCCTCGTGGTCGAGCAGTTGCACTAACGGGTCTATGGCAATTTCACCCAGACAGGAAAGTGCATAGGCCTCGTCCTGGACGATGTGTGCTCCATCGACCCAGCGCCGTTCGAGAGGATCGCCGTCAGGTCCAAAGCTACCGTCCTCTTTCTGACTATAGGAATGTGGCTGTATTCTATTTTGACCGGCAACAGACAATAATCCGGATATCAGAGGTTCGAGAGTGGGCTCACCCATCGCGCCCAGGCTATAAATCGCGGCAAGGCGCGCTTGTTGATTCGTACCGTTCAGGCTAGCAAGGTGACGGTCGACATCCTTCGCGGGTCGGAATCCGGTTTTACTTATGCCCCGCATCCAGTCCCACACATAGGACCAGGTTTCTGGATACTGGAAGCGGCCAAGGTGCTCCGCCGGTGGCTGCCAGTCACTCGCGCCGCCATCCCAACTTGGTTCTTCCGGATTGCGCGTTCTCATAAAATTAAACTTGATCATATGCCGGGTTTGGTCAGTGAGATTGCTCATGCCCGCATGTTCGATATCAATAGCGGTCAACAGACAACTGCCCGCTTTAATCTGGTCGGGTACGAAAGCAAAGCGATGATCCGCTTCCGTGATGTGATCGCAATAGTGGGAGCCGGGAATGACCCGGGTCGGTCCTCTTTCGGCTGGCGTGTCCTGGGGAAAATAGAATAAGAAAAGGAAGCGCGGTACGTGATATCGGGTGTGGTGCAGTTTGTCTTTGTGCCAGACCGTAAAACTTCTGGAACCCTCCCCGACAGGGGTCCCACTCTCATAGCCTTTAAGTTCCAGGTTTCGTTCTTCCGGCGCAAGCGGTTCACTGGGTGTTGAGAGCCTGTGTGGACTCAGCATGTAGTCGTTGCCAAGAATGCTTTGCAGTGCACCCTTGATGGTCGGTGAATCAAGAACCTGCTGTAGCTCGGATACTCGGGGCAGAATATTGAACCAAACGTCGGGGTCCTGGACATTCACGTACTGGACTTTATCGAAGATAGTCTGGTGAAAGCTGGCATCCGGGATGCTGTCGAGTACTAGTACCCCATCACAGATGAAGCGACGCATTTGCTCATCGTTGAGTCTGATTGCTGACATAGACCTGTTTCGTGTAGAGATTGGATGGAGATTCTAGTCGTCTTACCGAGATGAGGCTAATCGAAACTATCCTCACATCCCCCAAAAACAGGTTGTTTGATATAGTCCGGTTTTAAGATGGGAAACAGGAATTGTAATGGGTGGCAGTTGGCTGAAATCAAGAATAGCAGGGGCGCTGTATGGTGGCGCCATTGGTGATGCGCTGGGTGGTGCGGTGGAAGGTTGGCCGCTGGACCTGGTGCATAAAGTTCACGGAGGTCCGGTGCAGGACCTGTTGCCCTATGTTCGAATTAACAAGGATGCAGTAGACGTTGGTGATAACAATGAGATCCGCGCCCCCGCCGGACGCACCACTGACGATACCCATTTCAAGAATCTGCTTTGTCAAGCGATTCTCAAAAAAGGTGGCAGGGTGAATGCAGAGGAATTCGCCGCCGAGCTTGAGCCGGAGGATTCGCACGCGTATATCATCATGCGTCAGGCTCTGCTAAGGCTGGAATCGTTCCGCCATGTATATAGTGCGGAGCGAATGGGCCAGCCACACATTAGTGTGACGGACAATGCTGCTCATCATGGTGGTAAAGGTCTGCCACCTGCCAATGGGGCGGTCATGATGATGTCACCGGTTGGCCTGATGTATCCCGGTAAACCGGATGAGGCGTATCTGGCGGGTTATGAGATCGCCTGTGCTATCCAGCAGGGATATTCTGCGGATATGGCGGGCGTGGTGGCTGCCGGTGTCGCGGCGGCACTGGTACCGGATACTGATATCAAGACCGTAGTTGAAGTTATGAAGCAAGTGGCGCCTGGATCGGCCGCTGAGTTGCTTGATGCAACCATAGCGCTTGCGTCAGAGGCAAAGGATTTCGAAGCGTTTCGAACCGCTTACTACGATAAGTTCCTGATTAGCTTTCTTGACCCTGGGGAAGCAGTCGCCGTGGCAGTCGGTAGTCTGCTGTTGGGGGAAGGTAAGTTTGAAGAGTCGACACTCAACGCCGTCCATTTTGGACGTGACTGTGACAGCATAGCCACCGTAGCTGGTGCTATCGCTGGCGCATGTTCAGGCGTGGAAGAAATTCCTTCCGCATGGATCGAAACGGTCGACGCTGCACGAGAGGAAGAGCCTAGTCAGGCTGATCTCGCCGAGGGCCTATACGCGGCGCTACAAACTGAACTCAATGCCGCGCGACAGTGGGCGGACCAGTATGAGGAACTGCTTTAGGTCAATGTAGGAACCTAGGAAACCTGATAACATCTGTTGTCCGCTATGAGTTAATTGGGTAGACACTGGTGGATATGATTGATCGCGAACTCGAAAAACGCCAAAACCGGTTGGATGAGTTGGAGAGCCGAATAATTCGTGACCTTGAGCACAGAACAGAGCTGCTCTATTCACAGATTATGGTGTTGCGTAAGGGAAGTGAAGAACGTGAAAAACTAGAGCTTGAGTACAAAAAAGATAGTAATGAACTCAGGATGCGTAGCAACGAAATACGCGAGTTACGAACCGAGATAGAAACCCTCAAACTGGAACGAAGAGACAAACCAACTTTCTAACCTAGCTAATCCATTTATCGTTGTCTGCCCCAACAGGACGTGGGGATCGCTCCGGTGCTAGTCGATCACCGTTTAACTTAAAGCCTATAGAAGGGATCTGGACTTTGGTGTCGTTCACTTCCATTTCGGTCAATAGACCCCGGGCAGCAGGTTGTCCCTCAGTCAATACTTCACCAAGGCTTCTAACACGACTTGCCGGTACGCCCAGTTTGTCGAATATCTCTTCCCAGTGGTCAGCAGCATTTGTCATTAAGGCCGCGTTGAGTACTTCACGAAACGACTCCAGATTATTATGGCGTGCGTCAGGCTCCTGCCAACGTGGGTCTGTCGCCCACTCTTCGTGTCCAAGGCCGCTGCATAAATCTGCGAACTGACGCTCATTGTTTGCCGCAAGCGCAATCATTCCGTCCGCCGTACTAAATGTTCCAGAGGAAGGTGCCCGGCTCGCGGCTTCATTGCCCAACTTGGGCATCTCTTCACCAGTCGTTGCCACAGTGGCGAGATTATTCGCCATAAGAATCATCGCCGTGTCGAGCATGGCCACATTAACCTGTTGACCTTCTCCGGTACGGCTACGTTCAAGTACCGCTGCGGTGACAGCAAAGGCAGCGTTTAAACCAGTAGCGTAATCCACATAGGGCGCGCCGACTTTGACAGGGCCCATGTCATCGGTGCCTGTGGTGTTCATAATGCCGGACATAGCCTGTACGACGTGATCGTAAGCGGGACGGTGGCCGATAGGCCCTTCGCCACCATAGGCGGAGATGGAGCAATAGATGATCGCTGGATTACGTGCTTGTGCAGCCGCTTCACCGATGCCCAATCTTTCTGCAACTCCTGGACGAAAGTTCTGAACCAGCACATCAGCATCAGCGATCAGGTTGAGCACTGCGGTAACGCCCTTCGGATCTTTAAGGTCTACCTCTATGCAGTCTTTCTGTGCATTCTGAACGCAGAAACCGAAACCCAGCCCCTGTTCCCTAAGTTCCGGGATCGTATTTGAATGTCGGGTTGTCTCTCCTCCCGGTCGCTCGATCTTGATCACTTCAGCCCCAAGCAGAGCCAACTGGTAGGTGCAGTACGGTCCTGCGAGGACCTGGGTTAAATCGAGGACGCGAATTCCTGTCAGTGGTGCGGGTCTTCCCATGTTATGCCCTCACTTTGGTATGGTGACGGTCGCGGTACCAAAGACGCGGGTCTCGTCTTTCTCGTTCTTGATAGACAGATCGATAATCACTTCACCCGTATCCTCATCGATATCGGTTACCACGGCCGCGATGGCATGGTTTTGATCTGCCAGGACCGGTGCACGGAAAACCGTATCAATATGTTTGATGGTCCCGGTGGGTGCCCACTCATGGATAACTCTACTGAGGTAACCCATACTCATGATCCCCGGCATTAGCGCGCCGGGAAGACCTTGAGCACGAGCCTGCTCATGGTCCTCGAAACGACCGCCGCCAGAGTAGCCGACAATATTTGCAAATTTGCTGGTCGCATCAAGTGTTGTATCGGGTTGGAATTCGGGTAAATCCATACCAAATTCGACGTCAGAAAGTATTTGGATGCTCATTCTGGTTTCTCACGAATGACCTGGCGTGAATCAGTACTCGCCAGATGTGTGCCTGCATCATCGTATAGCTGTATGCGGGATACGAGAAATACCATTCTTCCGGAGCGCCCGCTTTTAGCGTAGATGTCGTGCAGATGTGTACGTCCTGTCAGTTGTACCCCGAATGGTACTGGCTCGATACTGGTGACCGCCTTACCACCGTCCATGGAGATACCTCCAAGCGATGGAAAGTCGATTGGTAGTTGGCGGCCCGATGCGAGGCTCGCAAGGATCGGTAGGCACGCCTGAAAATTTGGATCGGTCGGATCGGTAAACTCGGGTCTGGTCTCGCCATAGGCCTTGGCGGCGGCGGCGGATTTTTCGGCCTCGATGACAAAACCGGTGCGATCAAATTCCAGGTCCAGGAACTTGGACCGCAGCTCATCTATATCAAGCATCAATATCTTCTGTTGGCGGGCAAAGGGCTATTGTAATGACATATCACATTCAGGCCCAGTGGCAGTTTAATGCGGATGTATCCTGTCACCGATATACTGCCAGAGAAAGAACACTCGAGAACAGGATGGCGAAGCTCTACTTTTACTATTCCTCCATGAATGCGGGCAAATCCACCGCGTTGCTGCAATCCAGCTATAACTACCAGGAAAGAGGGATGCGCACGTTCCTGCTTACACCCGAAATCGACGATCGTTACGGTGACGGAAAAAGTCACATCACGTATTGGTCTTGACGCGGATGCGTATAAGTTTGATAGGGACGAAAATCTGCTTGAGTTGCTATCAGCCAAGCATAGTGAATCTCAAATTAGCTGCGTGATGGTGGACGAGGCACAGTTTCTAACGAAAGATCAGGTGTGGCAGCTCGGCAGGATCAGCGATGAGCTAGATATTCCTGTATTGTCCTATGGGTTGCGTTCTGATTTTCGGGGTGAACCCTTTGAGGGAAGCGAGTATCTGCTTACCTGGGCGGACAACCTGAAAGAAATAAAAGCGATCTGCCACTGTGGCAGAAAAGCGACGATGGTGCTGCGGGTTGATGAATCGGGTGAGGTGGTCTCTGACGGTGCCCAGGTTGTGATTGGCGACGCCCAGTACAGATCGGTGTGCCGCAAACATTTCGCCGAGAGAGTCTACGAGTAAAGCTTCACAAGTTTATGGCGAGGGGGGGTCGTTTTCGATATTCTCAGCCGCTGAAATAACCGCAAGGATTATCATGGGTAAATTGGAAGGAAGGACTGCGCTCGTTACGGGTGCCAGTCGGGGGATTGGTCGTGCAATTGCTGAGGGTTTTGCACGAGAGGGCGCGGATGTTGCCGTTAACTATACGAGCAACGAAGCAGCGGCTACTGAAGTTGCAGAAAGTGTTCGTGCGCTTGGAAAACGCGCGGAGATCTATAAAGCTAACGTGGGCGTCGAGTCTGAGTGTGACGCAATGTGTGACGCTATCATCAAGGATTTCGGCAAACTGGATACACTGGTCAACAATGCTGGATTGGGTTCAGCCGCAATTAATCGACCAAAGGTCGCTGATGCAACCAATGACCAGTGGCAGACCCTGCTGGCGGTCAACGTCTGGGGGCCGATCTATCTTTGTCGCAGGCTTATCCCTGTATTACGTAACGCTGACAGGAGCGATATCATTATGATCTCGTCTATCGCGGCGCAGATGATGAGTCCCGGGTATGGTGTTTATGCTGTCAGTAAGGCTGCGCTAGAGGCCATGGCGCATACCCTGGCGAAGGAAGAAAAAGAAAATGGTATGCGGGTAAACATTATTGCGCCAGGCCTGGTTGATACCGATATGGGCCGCAAAATTGTAGAGGCGACTGGTGGTGGTGATCTCAGTGATTCGGCCGCTGCCATGCCCTTTGGTTTTGTTTGCACACCCGATGACATTGCGGCCACTGTGTTGCATCTATGTTCAGAAGATGGCCGCTACATTACCAACCAGCGCGTTACCATCTCCGGAAACTGACGCTGAGGGGTATCAGGAACGTTCGCCCGTCAAATCATAGTCGTAGGATGTTTCACCATCGCCGAATCCGCTTAGGGTACCCCTAAGGGAACCGCCATGGACTCTGAGCAATGCCACCATAATGGAGATTGTTCCCTTACCCCAGTTTTCCTGCGTAGGCGGCGGGATATAGCGGTACTGTAATGCACCGCCGTCAAAGGTGATATCGGTGACTTCTAATTCGCCGTCTTTTTCATCCTTTAGGGTTGCGGAAAGGGTGTCTCCGTCGAGGCTAACCGTCAGGGTGCTGGTCAACTCGTGACCAAAGAGATTGGTCACCATATTCCACTGACCCACGACCTGATCGTAAGCCGGCGCGCGAGCGTTAACACCCGGGTAGTCGCGCCAGATCCAGCGCAGCGTTTCGGGGAACAGTTCGCCACCGTGAGCAAGATCATGTCCACCTGGACCCATTTCCAATCGATGGTCATATTTGGCGAACTGGAGAGCTGACGCGAGATTAATATTGCCAATCGTCCAGTTGCCCTGATCCAGGTTCAGGTCGTTTTCACCATCGGCGAGAAATACACGCAGCGGTTTGGGATTGTTGCGAGTCTGCCTGACGAGATAGGGAAAATCAGCCCCTTCAACGTGGCGGGCGAAACTTGCTATATGGCAGATTGATTTGCTGAACAGATCGTTTCTTTGCCACGCAACGGCAAACGAACAAAGTCCACCGTCGCTCATGCCACAGATAGACCAGCCCTCCCGGTCACCTACCAGGTTGTAGTCCCGGGTGACCTCAGGAATGATCTCTTCCAACAGAAAACGTGAATAGACTTTGCCGTCAGCCACATACTCCAGTGGGCGAGTGCTTTCTTCGCCTATCATGCCCGGAGAAACAAAAATACCAATGGTGACAGGCATCTCGCCACTGTGAATTAGGTTGTCGAATACAGTGGGGGCTTTTACCTGGCCCTCTGGATGGACGTAGGCACCACCATCCTGAAAGACGATCAGGCAGGCAGGTTCGTCTGGGTTATATTGCGCAGGAACATAGACCCAGTAGTCCCGTTTAGTATCGGGATAAATCTTGCTGGTTTCCCATGTCCTTTGTTCAACCTTGCCTTGCGGCACACCATCCTGTATCGATGAATCATCGACTGACATAAATCTTTTGCTCCGGTTTTAAAAGTTGTTTTAACCCGCCATTTGAATCAGTGCGCGAAGATATCCAAAGACAAACGCTTCTCCTGAGAGGCCATCGGGTGTATCGGGTACATGGTCAGGCACAACCGGTCCAGAGAAGCCGACGTCCCCTAATGCGCGTATTACTTCGATGAGATCGAGTCGCCCATTGTCTGGGAATGTTTCGTTGAACCTGGGCACGTAGTTGTCCACGTTGCGCAGATGCACAAGGTGAATGAGTCCCTTTGCGCCCAGTTCTCTAATAGCGGCAGGAATGTCTTCTCCCTGACCTTCAGGTCCGGACATCTGGCCGAAAGTGCCTACACAAAAGAGCACGCCGTTATGCGGTGAATCGTTGCTGATAGCCATACCCCGACGAAACGATTCCGCGCTACGGAAAATTCTGGCGATACCGCGATTGGTAACCGGGGGATCGTTGGGATGTAGCTGCAGATGCACATCGTTTGCTTCGGCCATGGGTACGATATCTTTAACAAACGTCTCGTAGTTCTCCCACATCTCGTCGTCTGAGTAGGTGCGTTCGTGTTCGTTAGGAAGCGAGGTTGCTATACCAGCGTCGAAGCCCCGGGTAGGACAACCACGGGTGACGCTGCGATGGGTTTCATAGGCAAGGCCACCTGTGTTCCAGGCATAGGTGGTGAACTTGATGCCGGCACGACCCAGGTCTCCCAGAAAGCGTTCCCAGGTGGCGAGAGTCTCTGCATAGTTGTCGGTTCCGAGGGTTATTGCGTCTGCATTGTGGATGTCGTCCAACAAAACCTCATGGAGTTCGATCCCAGCATCCTCGACCCTGTTCTTGACCTTCATAATACCGTCGTAGGTTGCCTGCTCACTTGGCATACGAACTTCAAGCGTCTCTACACCCATGTGTGCGAGATGTGCCAGACGTTCCTCGGTCAGTGAATCCGGCGTTTGGTGACTTACACCCAGCTTCATCATGGTTTTATTTCCTGGCTGTTTCTATGGCTTCCTGTGCTGCAGCGGCCATAATCTGGAAGTCCGTTGCTATTTGAACCATCTTGAATCCCTGTGCCAGCCGTTTTCTACCTACCTCCGCATCGGCGAAGACACCGGGGATCAGATTGAATCTATTACAGGCATCTAGTAATTTTTCTATCGCGCTGTTGAAGTGTTCATCATCCTGCTCCAGGCCTGGAGAGAGACCAAAAGAGACGCTGAGATCACCGGGCCCCACGAAAGCACCATCCAGCCCGGGAACCGAAAGAATGTCATCTATCTGATCGTAGGCTTCAACGGTTTCCAGCATGACGATACAAAGAGACTCCGTGTCGTCGTAGGCGCCAAGGTCGATTCCGAGATCAACAGTCGCCCTGACCGGTCCGACACTTCGAGAACCGATAGGTGCGAAACGACATGCGGCCACGGCCGCTTCAGCGTCCTCTCTGGTGTTGACCATCGGGATAATGACACCGCGCGCACCTGCGTCCAGGCACCTGCCGATAATGGCAGCTTCGTTGGAAGGCGGTCGAACCAATGGCACTGTAGGTGTTGCGCCAATGGCTTGCAGCATGGGGACCATGTCTCGGGTATCAACCACCCCATGCTGTAAATCAACCAATAGCCAGTCGAAACCGGCCTTTGCCATAACCTCGGCACTAAAACTGTCTCCAATGGAAAGCCAGCCACCAATGGTAGCTTCTCCGGCTTCCAGTCGTTCGCGTAGTGGATTGCTCATATTTTTGTCTCTGCAACTTCAAAATTGAGGGCGACATTAAGACAGCCTGTTTGAAATTTGTAAAGTCGATGCTTTAATTAGAGCGAATAGCGAATAGCGAATAGCGAATACCGGAAATCGGAAACCGAGTAAGGAGTGGTGAGTGATGAGTGAGGTTAAGTCCTGGGTTTGCACTGATACCGATGAGAATATCTGGTTGGAGGCACTGGAATTGGGTGCGGAAGACCTCGGTGTTGCCGATATGTCATTGTCCAAGCGAACGCTGCAGGGTGGTCTTCAAAGTGGCGTCGATCTTATTGAGATCAATAATGGTGACTTGTCGTTCTGTGTCCTGCCGACTCGGGGTATGGGTATCTGGCGGGGAAATTATCGAGGTGAGTATCTTGGCTGGAAATCTCCTATTCGCGGCCCGGTAAACCCTGCTTATGTCAACCTGCATGACCGTGGCGGTCTGGGATATGTTACGGCATGTGATGAATGGATCGCCCGCTGCGGTCTCAATTCCATCGGTTCTCCGGGTGAAGACGTCATTCTCGATAACAGCGGCAGTCCAGCAACCATGCAGCTCACTCTCCATGGCAAGATCGCGAACACCCCGGCTTATTACTTAGAAATCGAGTCATCTCCGGCATCTGAAACGGTGAGCGTGATAGGTCATGTAGAAGAAACCGGGTTGTTTTCACCGGGTATGCGATTGAGTACGGTTATTTCCACGACGCGGAAGTCGAACAAGTTCACCATCCAGGATACGGTCACCAATATCATGGGTGCCGCAACCGAGTTGGAATTGCTGTACCACTGCAACTATGGTGCGCCGTTTATGGAGCGGGGGTCGAGGTTGGAACTGCCGATCAGAGAGATGGCGCCACGCGATGCACATGCAACGGAGAGACTTGAGGTGGCGCGGGGGTATCAGGACCCGACGCCAGGATTCGTCGAGGATGTGTTTTTCTATGAGCTTGCAGCAGATTCAGATAACAAGACCATGACGGCGTTGATTAACCGTGCGGGCGATAAGGCCGCGGTGCTTCGGTTCAACACGGCGCAGTTGCCCTATTTTACCCAATGGAAGAACTGCGCAGCCGTTGAAGATGGTTATGTCACCGGGATGGAGCCCTGCACGGCATTTCCAAATCTTAAGTCAGTGGAGCGTGATGCTGGTCGGGTGATCAAGCTGGAAGCCGGTGAACAGCGGACTTTCGAGCTGGAGGTTGAAACTCATCTTGGTGAACAGGCGGTAGAGAAAGTGGTCCAGGAAATAGCTGAAATACAGTCCGCGACCGCGAAAAAAATGCATCCAGGGCCCATTGACCGGTACTCTCCTGGTTGACCTGGACAATCGCCTCAAGCACTTTTGGGGTAACTTCTGACAAACTTTTGACATCCACGGCTGGACATGGAGCGCAGACGCTATACAGTGTGCAGATGAAAAATTAAGGGAATTTAGTACATGGCTATTCCAAACATTCTCCCTATCGATACGAAAGAAGCCACGCTTGAAGTGGCTGGCGGTAAGGGCCGTTCGCTAGCGGAAATGGTCAATGCGGGACTTGATGTTCCAGGCGGTTTCTACGTAACCACTGCCGCATACAGGCAATACGTAGCAGAAAACGATCTGCAGTCAAAAATTATAGAACTCGCCAAACCAGAAATTGGTGAGTGGACCCTTTCCTTCGATAAAGCATCCGAAGCGATTCAGGCCCTGTTTGCTGAAGAGGAAATGTCAGCCGCGATGGCCCAGGAGATTACCGAGGCATACGCTGGCGTTACGGGCGACAATCCACCGGTAGCGGTACGCTCATCGGCCAACGCCGAAGACCTGCCCGATATGTCATTTGCGGGCCAGCAGGACACCTACTTAAACGTACGTAATGGCGACGAAATCGTTGCGGCAGTGCGTAATTGCTGGGCATCACTTTGGACGCCCCGTGCAATGGCCTACCGGCATGAAATGGGTATCGAGCACGATGCAGTAGCGATGGCCGTTGTGGTACAGCTGATGGTGTCATCGGATGTTTCCGGCATTCTGTTTACCGCTAACCCGGCGACCGGCGAACGTTCAGAAATGATTATCAATGCGAGTTTCGGCCTTGGTGAGGCAGTCGTAGGTGGCCAAGTAACACCTGATACCTACACCGTTGACCGTGAAACCATGAAGGCAACCGATACGATCATCGGTGCCAAGGAGCAGAAGATTGTCGCCGATGGCGAACAGGGCACGAGACTTGAAGACATCGCTGAGGAGGAACGTGGTAGTTCTTCTCTATCCGATGAGGCTATTGAGGAACTGGTAACACTGGCCCTGAAGGCAGAAGCACACTTCGGCGGTGTTCCGCAGGACGTCGAGTGGGCCTACTCAGATGGCAAACTCTTTATGCTGCAGTCTCGACCCATTACTAATCTGCCACCACAGCCTATTGACGTTGTTTGGGAACCACCACCACCTGCACAAATCCTTGCCCGCAGGCAGATCGTAGAGAACATTCCCGATCCCTGTACCCCGTTGTTTGATGAGCTCTACCTGTGGGAAGGGCTGGAACGAGGTAAGGACGGCAAGAAACGCCCGAGCATAATGGAAGGCGGTGGCCCAATGTTTATCTCCATGCACGGTTATGCGTACCAGCGATTCGACTGGCCGTTCATCATTCAGGCGCGAAAGGAACGCGTCGGCGAAGCCATGAGCGACGCTGAACTGGATGCTGCGGAAATCAAAGCTGAGGCCGAAGCTCAAGGCGGAGAGAAAAAGAGCGAGAAAATGAAGGCCGAGTTCCAGAAGAAGCACTTGGCACAGGAGTCTCAACAACGTGAAATGGCTGAGCACGATCTGGGGTTATTCCTCGAATCACTCTCGGACGAAGATCGAAAGGCATATGAGGACTGGGCCGCGTCAGCAGAATACGAGCACGTGGCTTCTATCGTTACCAAACCCGAGAGCACCAACCCGACGTTCGGTGCTTTTAATCGTACGCAGGTCAATGAGAACCAGATCAAAGATTTCTATGATTGGGCGAAGCCCAACATGCTGTCGGTACGAGAAAAGTGGGAGCAGGTAGACTTGGCGAGTGCATCGAATGACACGCTCGTGGAGGGAATCTTGGAAACCGCCATTGCAGGTGGTACTTTCTGGAGTGGTAACGGTGGCCATACGTTTGGCGTCGCAAAATCCACCGATGATCAACTACAGGCTTTTCTGAAAGAAACTCTCCCGGATCACAACTTCACCAGTGGGCAGTTCCTGTCCGGTTTCCGGTCCAAGACCATGGAAGCCAACGAACACCTGTTCGAAGTCGCGAGCAAGATTCGCGCAGATGCCTCGCTTAAGGAACTGGTGCTTACTACTCCGCCAAATCGTCTGATGGCGACGCTTGAGGCAACGCCTGCAGCGGCTGCTGTCGTCGAGGCGATCAACGGTTATCTCCAACTGTATGGCCACCTTGGCTACAGCCTGGATTTCGCGGAACCATTACCGCTCGAAGATCCTGGTGCACTGCTGGCCACGATGAAAACGATGGTATCGGATGACAACTATAATCCGAAGAACCACGAGACCGAGGCAACAAAGAAACGCGAAAAGGCGATGGAAGATATTCTGCAGCTTCTGGAAGGCTTGCAGTATTGGCAGTTCCGTTACCGTCACTGGTTTACTCACCGTTTCTACTACATCAGGGAAGAGGTGATGTACTACCTTTATATGGCCTGGCCCGCTTTGCGACGCCTGACGCTGGAATTGGGTCGGCGTTTGACGGATGTCGGCACGCTGAGCAGCAAGGATGAGATCTTCTATCTCGTCATGGACGAGCTGAAGCAGTCAGTCGAAGCGCTTTCCAAGAACGAAGCAATGCCCGAATTCAAGACCCTCACTGCAGAGCGGTTTGAGCTCCGGGAGGCACGAAAGCGCCTGCATCCGCCAGGAACGGTACCCTTCGATGCGAGCGACGATCCTAGCGTCAGGTTCAAGGAAACGCAGGCGGTAAACGATCCAAACTCCGATACCATGGTGGGCGTACCGGTTAGCCCCGGGACAATCACGGCACCGGCGAGTCTTATCAATTCACCGTCCGAGTTCGATCAGATGCGACCAGGCACGATACTGGTGTGTCCACAGACTAACCCTGCCTGGACGCCGCTATTTGCTCATGCGTCAGGCCTTGTGACCGATATGGGTGGGATTCTGGGTCACGGCTCCATTGTCGCACGGGAGTATGGCATTCCTGCGGTCGTGGGAACCGGCACCAGCACCCAGCGAATCAAGCATGGTCAGATGCTGACCGTCGATGGCGACGTGGGTACGGTGAAACTGCACGAAGGTGATGAGGAATGATCATCAGATAGATTGATGGGACATCGTTTTACTCCGAAACACATCGATCAGTGGCGTGAGGACGGGTTTGTCATCATTCCTGATTTCTTTAAGTCGGAAGAGATTGCGCCGGTTCTGAAAGACTATGAAATGTTATATCAGGACCGCGCGCCGGCCAAAAAAGGTGCGAGAGCGCTAAACTTCAAGGAAGAAGGTGCCATCGGCGCGGTAAAAGGCGATCAGTTTCAGAACATCGATTCACTGCCCTATGCGGCTTCACCTGCGATCAATCTGATCTCGCTGCATCCGGAACTTATCGCATTTGCTCACGGTCTCCTTGAAGTTGATCAGGTTCATCTGTATCAGTGCCACACCTGGGCCAAATTCACCGGAGAGGCGGACTACGATCAGGAGTTTCACTGCGATTTTTACAATCACACGCTGACGGTGCCGGGCGATCTTCCGCAGCAGCGGACCGTGGACTTCATTCTCTATATCACCGATGTGCATGATGACCTGGGTGCCCTGCACTATGTCACCAAACCGGATGCCAGGCAGGTGATTGGGGAGGACACGGTATACCTGAAACCTGAACTACAGATGGCCTTAAAGAAGAAGGAACGCTCGGGTGCGGGTTTTTCAGGTACGTTGTTGGCTCATAGCATCGACACCTTTCATCGTGGGACCAACCTGACCCGGCCCGAAGGCAGGCGCTATACCATGACGGCGGGGTATAAAAGGGCCGGTAACGATCACATTGGTTTTCACGTATGGCAGTCCAGAGGCGCGCCCGGTTTTGACGTTTTCTTTGAGCACGCAACACCGGAGCAACTTTTTTGTCTGGGTGTGCCACTTCCCGGTGATCCGTTTTGGACCGAGCGTACCTTAAGACTTAGTCAGGTACGCTGGCCCGACTGGGATATCTCTGAATATCGCGACTCTGTTAAGTGACCAGCATTGGTCAAGATTACGACTCGTGGGTTTCGGCGATGGTGGCTGATGTATGAGCGTCCAGCGCGAGGGTGAGTCTGGTCAGGTTGAGATCGTCCAGTATCATGTAAAGGCATGGGATGAGCACCAGAGTAATGACAGTCGCGAACAGGATACCGAAACCGAGAGATACCGCCATCGGGATGACCAGCTGAGCAGCGAAACTGGTTTCCAGCAGAACCGGCAACAGACCAAAAAAGGTGGTAAGCGATGTCAGTAAGATCGGGCGGAAGCGCTCCACACCAGCCTGTTTAACAGCCGTACGGACATCCACTCCTCTCGCCACCGATTTGTTAATCGAGTCGACCAGAATAATACTATCGTTCACCACGACACCAGCCAGAGCGACAATTCCAAATAAAGACAGCGCACTGAATGGAATGCCCACGATAAAGTGACCGATCATCGCACCAATCATGCCGAACGGAATCACGCCCATGATGATTATGGGTTGAATGTATGATTTAAGTGGAATTGCCATTAAGGCGTATATGGCGAACAAACCGAGGGCAGCTGTAATCATCAATCGCCGCAACAGTTTCTCTTCCTCAAGACTGGCGCCACCGAGTTCCAGTTGCACAGTCGGATACGTCTCTTGCACCCTACGTTGTAAATCGCCTTGCATGATGGAGCGTACGATCGCGCCAGGTTCAATCTGAGAATTATCTACCACGGCAGAGACGAATACTGTTCGCTTGCCCCATTCTCTGTATATCCGCGCCGGACTCATCCTTTCTTCGATCTCTGCGACTGCTGAAAATGGTACCTCATCGCCGTCCGGGGTTCGGATATACATGTTTTCCAGGTTGCCCAGGGACTCACGTTCAGACCTGGGATAGCGAACCATGACCTTTACTTCTTCCTGCCCCCTTTGTATCCGCTGGACCTCGACACCATAGAATGCAGCGCGTACCTGGTTGGCGAGGTCGTTCAGTGTAAGTCCAAGCGCCTCTGCAGACGGCTTAATCAACAGATTGATTTCAGGAATGGAACCCTGGGCAGTGCTGATAATCTCCGATACCCCGGCGAAGTTTCTCAGTGTATCTCCCAGCAACTCAGCTGCGGCGCGAAGTTCGTGAGGATCCGAACCCACCAGGGAAAAACCAACGTCGCCGCTGCCCCCATGGGAAGCAGTTGTCCCGGAAAACTCAAGGCGCTTTGTGCCGACCAGATCACCGACGAGGTCACGCCACTCGCGGGCGATCCTTTCAGGATCGACATCACCAACCGTCTCCAGATCGGCATTGATGTCTCCACCCTGGGAAGGTGAAGTTGTAGCGGCGACGTTTTTCAGGAAACGTTCGTTTTCTGGCTTACTGTCGTTCAGTTCGATCAGCTTGTCGGAAATGAGCTGGACCACCTGATTCAGTTGGGCAGACGAGGCCCCGCTTACAAGTTCTACTTGCGCACTGATGTATTGCGAAGTCATGGGTGGGAACATGGTGGTTTTAATGTATGGCCCGGCGACAAAGCCCAGAGCCAGGAGCAGCATCCCCAGAAAAATCGCTGTGGTGGTGTATCTTGCTGCTAATGCTTTTTCCAATAGTGGCGTGTAGATCTTGAGTTTGATGTTCTGTAGCTGTTTTGCCGACAGGTCTTGAAGCCTGCGTATGGGGGTGTTCGATGGCTTGGGTGGCTTCATACTGGCGAGGTGCGCCGGCAGTATCAGCTTGGACTCGACGATGGAAAATATCAGACAAAGGATCACAACCCACCCAATCGCAGCGGGGATTGCGCCAAAAGATCCCGGAACCGACAGGAATGGCACGAATGTCGCCACAGTGGTCAGTACGCCAAATGTTGCCGGTACTGCGACCTGGCGAGCGCCGATGATAACGCTGTTAATTTTATGACCGTCTCGTTCGACGTGGGTTTGAACGGATTCACCGATAATAATCGCATCGTCCACGACGATGCCCAGCACCAGGATAAAGCCGAACAGACTCAACATATTGATTGATGCCCCGGCCGCCGGCATTAGTGCAAAGGCGCCAAGGAAGGCGATCGGCATACCCAGCATCACCCAGAATGCGAGTTGCATTCGCAGAAAGATGCCCAGCACGGTCATAACCAGGATCACGCCAAACATAATATTGGATAGCATGATTGAGAGAGTCTCGTTCAGAAACGAGGTCGTGTCAGCCCAGACTGCGATACTAATGCCTTCCGGAAGTGTCTTACCTCGCTGCTCTACATAGGTCTTAACTTCTTTTGATATCTGAATCTGGTTTTGCTCACCGACCGCGTAGACGCTGATGCCAATGCTGGGCTCGTTGTTAAAAAAGGAGAAAAAATGCTGCTCTACAAAACCGTCGTTAACCTGGGCGATATCACCCAGGGTAAGGCGGGTACCGTCGACTTCGGTAAGCAATACGATGTTTTCGAAATCCGATTGAGTATATGCCTGACCTTGAGTACGTAGCATGATGTCGCCGGCATCGGTGCTGATTGATCCTGCGGCCAGGTCCAATGACGATAGCCGAATCGCCCGTGCAACAGCATCGAGTGTAAGGTCGTATTGTCTGAGCTTACCTTCCTCAAGTTCGATCCCGATTTCATAGTCACGTGCACCTTTGAGTTCGGCGCTTGTAACGCTGGGCAGTGCCAGAATTTCATTGCGAACCTGTTCCGCCAGAGACTTCATGGACCGCTCTGATATATTGCCTGTGACCTGTACGGTGATAGCTTCTGATTTTTTTTGGGATCGTACTACGGAGTAGTGCTCGGTTTGGCTGGGCATGGAGGAGATCCCGCTCATCGCCATGTTGACTTCTTCAATGATTACCTGGATATCGGAATCGCTGTCAACGTCCAGGCTGACCCTGCCAACTCCCTGATTCGCGTCGGATGTCATGCGACTAATACCCTGAATGTCGCGTACTGCATCTTCGACACGGAGTAGTACACCATTCTCGATCTCACCCGGCGACGCGCCCGGGAATGGAATCGTAACAGTCAGGGTATAGGTCTCAACGTCGGGAAATATTTGCGTGCGCATGTTGAATGCGGCAACCAGTCCGCTAACGATGATGACCATCATTAAAAGGTTGGCGGCGACATGATTGCGTGTGAACCAGGCGATGATTCCCGTGTGTGAGTCAATCATCTTTGGTCATCGTCCAGGACGTAACGTACGCGCATTCCGGGAAGGGGGTTATTGACCAGAGTTTTACACACCAGTTGGTTGTGAGCCACGCCGTCAGAAATATAGACGTGATCTTCATCGGATCGCACCACCGTCACTGTGCTTGGAAGAAGTGTATCGTTTTCACCGAGGACCCAGACCTGATTGTCACTGCGCAGAACGGAGCGAGGCAGCACGATCAAGTCTTGTATATGGCGACCGGTGATCGTGGCGTCCACGAAGGTACCGATTCTGAGTGGGGTCTCCCATTGTTTTCCTGTGCGGTTGTAGGGGTCTCTTATCTGAGCCACAGCGTACAGTACGCGGGTGCGCTGATCGAAGACGCCTTCGGTACGTGCAATATTTCCCTGCCAGTGCTGTTGTGTACCCCCGATCCGTGCTGTCAGCTGTACCGGTGTAATCTGTCGCCCTGCTTCGAAGGAATCTGGTAGATCAATAAAGGGTAAGTCACGATCTGTTAGTGGCAGCCGGACTTCAGCGAAGTCCACGGCAAATGTCACTGCGAGTTGGGTCCCTGCGGCGACGAATTGTCCAATATCGGCGCGCTTTTCACGAATCAGACCATCGTAGGGTGCACGTATTGTGGTGCGGTCCAGGTCTCCACGTTTTTTTGCCAGGTCAGCTTCTGCAAACTCCAGGTTTGATGAGGCCTCAGCCAGTTGTGGCTTGCGCAGCGCAAGGTCGGTGGCCGATTGACTGTGCAGCAGGGCTTTGGATCGTTCAAATTCGGTGGCGGCGTATTCTGCAAGGCCGGTTTCCCGCGTAACGTTCATCTGCGCCGCGGTAACGGCAGCTTCTGCGCGTTTCACGTCGGCACGATAGTTACGATCATCAATGCGGATTAGGACATCGCCTTTGTTAAAGAATCCGCCAACGTGAAATGCCGGTGAGACTTCGGTAATCAAACCTGATACTTCGGAGACTAGAATAGTTTCCGTTCGAGGTGTAACGGAACCCTGGGCGTTGACCATGATGTCGATATCTGTGGCCTTGGCTCGCACGACATCGATCAGTAGCACCGGTGGCTCCGGTTGTGTCTCGGAGGGGGGAGGTGTCTGTAGCATCATCCACGCAGCTGCTAGCAGGCTGATAAGCACGATGGAGACAGGAATAAGGAGTTTTTTTAACAAGAGTTGCGAAGGTGACCAACTGATCACGCATTATAACGTAAGTTCAATCCTGGCTTTGTCAGGGTTGTGTGACTCTTGCATGCTATTCTTGCGTTCGCGGAAATTAGATAAGAGAGAAATATACAATCATGTACGAAGTGAATGACAAGATCGCCGTGGTTAGCGGTGCGAGCCGTGGCATTGGAGAAGCCAGTGCACGTGCTCTTGATGCAGCGGGAGCGCGCGTAGTATTAACCGGGCGAACTGTGAGTGACCTGGAGCGTGTAGCAGCAGACCTCAAGAATGACCCGGTTATCCTGGAGTCGGATCTTTCACCCCCTCGCGCCGGGACAGAACTTGGGGAACGTATACTCGATGCGGTGGGTCCGGTCGATATTCTGGTTAACAACGCGGGCATACCGATGCGTCGCACGCCGGATGTGCTGACCGAGGAAGATTTCAATCTGGTGTTCTCCATCAATGTGCGATCTCTTCTCATGTTAACGCTTGCCCTCGGGCCTGGAATGGCAGAGCGCGGTGGTGGTTCCATCATCAACATTTCCTCGATCGCCAGCCTGCGGGGACCAGTCGGTAGGGTCGCCTATGCGGGTACCAAGGGTGCAGTGGATGCAATGACCCGAGCGCTGGCCGCGGACTGGGGCTCAGAGGGTATTCGCGTGAATGCGATTTGTCCTGGGTTGATCGCAACCGCGATCTGGGCGGACGACCGAAACAACGTACCGGGACTTAGTGAACGCATGGCAGACAGGATCGCACTCAAGCGCTGGGGTTTTGGCGACGATGTTGCTGATGTCGTTCTATTCTTTGCTTCGGATGCCTCTCGTTATATGACTGGCGAGGTGGTAGCTGTCGATGGTGGCTTGGCGAGAGTGGGCGCGCCACAGCGCCTCCAGGAATAGCGATCAGCCAGTTTTGTGTTTCGCGTACTGAATCAGTGCGCGTAAATATCCGAGCGTAAACGCTTCGTTGATGAGCGTGTTGCCCGAAGCTCCTGGAACATGATCAGGTACGATCATCCCGGTGAAACCAATGTCTATTAATACATCCATGATGGCATGTAGATTCAGGTAGCCATCATCCGGAAAGGTTTCGACAAAATCGGGTAGCGGGGCGGTGATATTGCGCATATGAACCTGATGCACCTGTCCTGCTGTGCCGAATTCACGTAGTGCTGCAGCGACGTCTTCTCCCTGGCCTGACTCCCCCGTCATCTCGGCCCAGGTTCCCACGCAAAACAGGATACCGGAGTTGACGGATTGATCGGCAATTCGCATTGCCCGCCTGAAGGCCTCGGTACTTTTAAATATGCGCGCAACACCTTGATGATCCATGGGTGGGTCGTTTGGATGCAGTTGCATCTTAACCCCCGCGGCCTGTGCTACTGGCAGGATCTCATGGATGTAACGTTCATAGTTTTCCCAGAGTTCGTCTGCTTTGTAGTCGCGGTCAAAGGCCTGAGGAGCCGCGTTAGCGAGATCCGTAGAAAAGCCCCGTGAAGGAACGCCGCGAGTGATGTCCCGATGGGTTTGGTACATCCCGCCGGTGTGCCATGCGTAGGTTGTGTGTGGAATTCCCAGCTCACCCAGGTCCTTCAGGAAACCTTTAAAGAATTCGACGTCCTCATCCCGTTGGGGGAGGTTTAATGCTGCAGCGGTTGAATTATAAAGGTCTACCAGCATGATCTCGTGCAGTTCCAACCCTGTTCCTTGAACAGAGTTAACGATTTCCTCAAGGCGCTCTCTTGTTGCCTCGGTGCTTGCGAGACGAACCTCGATGGCTTCCACACCAAGACTCAATAGAAAATCGAAACGTTCCTGATGCAGATCTTCTGGACGCTGATGAGAGACCCCTAGTTTCATTGTTTTACTCCGGTATGTGAATGTGTGCCGATACTACCACGGTGACTGGAGGACTTTATTCAGGCTCGTAAGTGTCGGGATCGAAACGACCGGGCAAAAAGGTCGACCGCGACGCCCGGATTTCGTGTCCCGCAGATGCTGCGTGGATACCATGGTCGGGATGAAACAACTCGCCCGGTTTGCCCTCGTCACCCCAGACTTCTGCCGATGCGTGTATAGAGGTTATCGCCGCATAGCCGGCGCTTACGGTACCAATATCTGTATGGTCTTCTGCTTCATAGGCAAGCGGTTCCTGCGTCATGACCAGCTGGTTGTTCTCGTGTGTCATGGTGCCTCTGAACGTTCCATAGGGAGCAAGACTGGCCCAGCGGATTCCCTTGACCTGATCCAGGGGTAATCCCGGTACGTTGAGATTGAGCACGGTGTGGGAGGGTCCTTCAATAAGATGCGGGAGCACGTCGACGGTCAAAGCCGCCGCTGTGTACCAGTGCCATGGTGTTACGACATCGACGCTGACGGCGATTGATCGCATACCAAAGTTCTGACCCGCGATCGCGGCGCCGATCGTTCCACTATGGGCGACGGAACGTCCTGGATTCAGACCGGCATTAATCCCGGATACGATAATGTCAGGTGGTGGTCCAAAGGCTCTCATATAACCGGCAAGTACACAGAGGGCCGGCGCGCCAGCTACGCCATAAACTTCGCCGGAGAAGTTTACAATCTTTGATGGCGTGACCTTAATAGGGCTGTCGCTGGCGAGACCGCTGACGGAGGTTCCTGTCCCCGATGCATTGTGATCCGGGGCGACGACAATTGCTTCGTATCCTGCTTTTTCGAGATGCACTGCCAGTTCATGAATTCCAGGGCTATCCACGCCATCGTCGTTGGTTATCAAAATCCTCAATCTACTCTCCAGTCGGGCCTAAGCCAGTAATAAGATGGGCCAGTAATAAGATGTGCCAGTATAAACGCTTAGGCAGAAATCTTGCTCATGACGTTTTGTTATCGCTTCATCCATTCATTGGCTTTAAGGGGAACCCGCCAGCGACCCTCGCTCTCGTAGTCGGCGATTGACGATAGTGGCACTGCCGGAGTACCACCGCCCCCTCGGGGGATGTTACCGGTTGGTAACAAGGGTAGATTATATTTCTCCCACCAGGGAGGTTCGTCGACTATGTGTCCGTGCAGCTCTTGCTGCCCTAAATTCCAGTCGTGAAACATGTCTTCCACTGGTGGGCTCCGGTCAAGTACAAATTCGTTCGAATCTGACAGCCACTGCACCGTCACTTCACGAAACCCGTCTGCAGGATCGTCTTCTGAATTTGAGATCGTTAACAGCCCGTCCATGTCGGTATTGATCCTTGGACCGTCATGTTTGCCTGCAGCCGTCCAGCGCATGTGTCCTCTTTCACGAACCTTATTGAAATCCAGGATCGCCGCCATACGAATCTGGTCGCTTTCCTGTAGTCCTGCTGAATGAACAGTCAGCCCGTGACAGAACAAAACATCACCGGCTTTACCTGTGAACTCCAGTGGCTGAATACTGGTCTTGATATCCTCCATCGCTTCTGTGGATTGCCCGGTTGCGACCCAATTGAGCCTCTGAGCCGAGGTGGGGTACAACGCCTGGGCAGAACCGGGGAAGAAGGTAAATCCACCGCCGCGCGGTTTGATATCGTCAAGGATTATCACGCCCATTAGCTCAACTGGGTTGTCATCGATATGTGGTCCCAGTAGGGAGGATGGCTCCAACGGGTCTCTTGGAAACACAGCATAGATTCCGCGATTGCGCCTTGGCCTTTTAACGGGACCACCAAGTAGTGCTTCCTGCATATGCAGGACCCGGGGATGCGCAGATGAGACAGAAACAAAATCCGGATCGTGACCGATACCGTGCCAGCGCCATACATCTTCTGCTCGGTCCTGCGTCAGCTTGAAAGGCAGTCGACCGACACGTTCACCCTGGCTGGCACCGGGACGCGGATCGTCGGGGCCGGGCCATGGTTGGTTGCCCATCCAGTTGTCTGTGAGCCCCCAACGATTGTCGCCCGGCCAAAATCTTCCCGGCGACACCCAGGTGCCAGGGTCGTTTGGGACCATATTGGCAATGGTTGCTGGCGGCTGTTGCCACCAGAAGTCGAGTATTGGCGAAAATTCGTCGGGTGGAATCAGCCCTCGTTTGATAACGAAACCGAGTTCACGAAATTGATCTATTTCAGCTGGAGATAGTCCAATTTTGTCCGCTCCGACAGGGTCAAAATCAGGCGTTGTCGGTAAAGGTGAATGACGGGCAGGAGACGAGGTTCCGAATGCGGCCTCTGGATCAACTGGTGGCGGTGTTCCTGTTGTACTCATACGTTGGTCTTCTGCCTGCTGTTTTTGTCACGAACTGTTGTTGCTAACTGTTACCGGAAACCAGCCGGCTAGAGTCCATCTGATAACATTAACGCTCACCTTACACAATGAGGAAGTCCCGGCACCAGACGTCATTTAGGTGAGACGTCCCCTGCTTGGTATACCTCAGGTTCATCTTTCTACTAAGGACTACTTGTGAAAATTACTTCCGTAAAAGCCGTGCCCGCTGGTGTGCCCTTCGGACCCACCGTTGCCCGTAACTTCATATTCGTCAAAATCGAAACTGACGAGGGGATTACAGGATGGGGCGAGGCCTCTTCCGGCCCGCTTGCGGTCGCTACCATGATTGATGAGTTTGGCAGGACGCTGGTTGGCGAAGACCCCGGTGAGATCGAAAAGCACTGGCAGACGTTGTACCACTACTTTCATGTGCGCGGCGGTGTGGTGCAGATGTCGGCGATCAGCGGTATAGAAATAGCGCTTTGGGATATCAAAGGGCAGGCACTGGGCGCGCCGGTCTATGATCTGCTTGGCGGCAAGATACGAGATCGTATCTGGACTTACGGCAGGTGGGATGGCCCCACAGTGGAGCTCTCTGTAGAGAACGCCATGAATCACATCGGTCAGGGACTGACGGCGCTGAAAGGCGATCCATTTGAGCACCGCGGGATCTATATCGATAAGGCCTCGGAAGACCTGGCGGTTGAGAAAATGCGCGCGGTGCGAGAAGCAGTAGGGGATGATGTCGAACTGCTGGTCGAGGTACATGGAAGACTTTCCCCAACAGATGCTATCCGGGTGGCGAATCGTCTTGAGGAATTCAGGCCCTTTTACTATGAAGAACCGGTACCACCGCAAAACCTTGAGGCTTTAAAAAAGGTGTCTGATCACATCAACATTCCAATTGCTACCGGCGAGAGAATGCTGACCAAATACGACTTTGCGGAGCTGTTACCGATGCACGCAGTATCCATGATCCAACCTGACATCATGTATGCGGGCGGTATTCTGGAAACAAAGAAAATCGCTGCGATGGCAGAGGCCTACTACGTGGGTTTTCAGCCCCATAACTGCTATGGCCCGTTCAACACCCTTGCCGCGCTACATCTGGATGCCTGCACACCAAACTTTGTGATTACCGAGGGTGGGATTCATTCGTGGCTCCCGGAAGCGGTCATCGGTGACTTCCCGGTTCAGAAGGATGGTTATTTCAGCCTGCCACCCGGACCCGGGTTAGGCTGTGCAATGAACGAAGAGTGGCTGGAGGCGCATCCCTGGGACGAAAACGGAAAGCCCTGGGTGCATCGCCAGGGCGTTAATCCATCACGCCAGGGTGTTGACTGGTCTTAGGCAGTCGGCGCCGATTCGTCGAGTAAACCTTCAGATTTCATCTTCTGCCAGACCTCGCCGGGTACTGCAGTGCTCATATGTTGGTAGTTCTCTTTGGGTTCCTCGGGTGACTTTGCGCCGGGAATGACTGCAGCGACATTTGGATGGGCTAATGGGAACTGAATAGCAGCGGCGGCCAGTGGAATACCTGCTTCGTCACAAATCGCTTTCATAGCACGCGACTTCGTAACAATTTCATCTGATGGTTTGTCGTACATGTAAGGGGCTGATTCATCCGGGATTACCAGCCAGCCACTGGCATAGGGAGCGGCAATAATGACACCGATATTGCGTTCCTCGCAGAGTGGAAGAATTCGTCGCAGCGCCCTCGTTTCCAGCAATGTATAGCCACCGGCAATCACGAAGAAATCAAGATCAACTGTGTCGGCGATACGCACGCAGAGATCTTCGTGGGCGCTGTCTTCCCAGCTATAAGCGTTGCGTGACTCCAGATTGCATCCGCAGCCGATGGCAGAAATAGCACCGCTATCTCTTAACTCCTCCAGCGCCCTGGCGCCGCCGCCTCCTGTTCGGGAGAGCTGCTCAATATGTTCTTCCACCTGCTCCGGGTGGTGATAGCCGTAGTCGATATCGTGAATTGTGAGGCTGTCTACCCTTGAGTGCCCCAGTCGTTGCCGCGAATCCCAGTGCTGGCTCATGATCTGCTCATAGCTATAGTCAAAGGTGACGCGTAGACCACTGAACGGATCTCGCATATTCCGGATCTGCGCACCGGGGCTGAAGGTATCATTGGCTTCATTGCGAACTGGTTCCGGCGTTAGTGTTCTGCCAACCTTGGTGTTGATGCAGTAGCTCTCGCGGTCCGGCACTGAACCGACGTCTTCTACGCCCGCGAGCGCGAGTCCAATGCGACGCTCGGAACGACCGACACCGTACCAGGCCGATGTATCGAAGAACCGAACGCCAGTGTCCCAGGCGGACTTGACGGTAGCAAGAGCATCCTGGGTGCTGATGTGTATTCTTCCAAGGATGCCGCATCCAAGACCAAGGGGCGTGACGTGCATGTTGCTTTTACCAATCTGGCGTGGGGTTGATACATCCATTAGAGAATCCCTTTCTGATACCATCGTTATGACGCACTAAATGACGTTGATTGTCTCCGATACCTCAATGTTTCAATGAGGGTGGCGTGCGTTTATACGTCCTCTTGCATACTACAGTGAATACATCATCTTAAAGGAGCTCAATCGTGCCCAGCAGTAAAACCGGTGCCGAGATTATTGTCGATACATTGATAGAGGCGGGTGTACGCCACGTATTTGGCATCGTCAGTATCCATAATATGCCCATTGTGGATGCCATCAGCCGGTCGGATGACATCGACATGATTACCGCTCGACACGAGGGTAGTGCTGCGCATATGGCCGACGGTTACGCCCGGGCGACCAACAAACTTGGCGTCGTTCTTGGTAGTACAGGACCAGGTACCACAAATCTCATGACAGGATTGTATGAGGCTGATTTTGCTTCTTCCAGATTGTTGGCGATTACTGGTCAGGCTGAAACTGCCTTCTATGGCAAAGGAAAAGGTTATGTTCACGAGGCCGAGAATCAGAAGTTAATGTTACAAACGGCTACCTCGGCAGTAGCATCACCTCGATATGTGCAGGAAGTAGGTCCGGCGTTAAAAGGTGTGATTGAAACGATGTTAGGTGGCAGGCCCGGGCCCGGTGCGATAGAAATACCCATAGACCTGCAGTATGAGATGACTGCCGATGAAGTTCGTCCTCTGAGGATACCGGATGCCGTTACGCCGGATCAGGAAAAACTGGCTGCTGCCGCTTCTCTGATTGGTGGCGCGAGCAAGCGTGTAATTCTGGCAGGAGGTGGCATCTCCGATAAGGCCGCGAGAAACGCCCTGCAGGCGTTTGCAGAGCAGCTTGATGCGCCGGTTATGACAACCGCGAATGGAAAGGGCGCGTTCCCCGTAGATCATCCTTTGCATATGGGTAACGCTCTCATGCGCCCCTCGGTTAAGGCGTTAGTGAGTGAGGCAGACTTGCTTATTTCCATCGCAACCCGGTTTCAGGCCGGTACGGGCGGTGTAAAGATTAAGCTGGACTTGCCGACGATGTTGCATATCGACATCGAGCCAAAAAACATCAATCTGAATTTTCCCGCGGAAGTGGGGCTCGTAAGTGATGCAACGGTTGCTTTAACTGAGCTTGGTAAGCATTCCTACGACAAGGGTGACGCGCAGTATCGGGAGAAAGTGCAATCGGTGGTCGCTCAGACAAATGTAAATATGCGAGAGGGTATTGGTCCTGATCATGCAAAGGCGCTTGATATCTTCTCAAAGCATTTGGAAGAGGGCGCGTTGTTTGTCCGGGATAGCACTATTCCGGGTTACAACTGGGGTAATACACTGCTACCTATCGACATTGCGGGAGGCTACATTTTCCCGACTTCTGGCGCTATTGGACCTGGATTGCCTATGGGGCTTGGTGTCGCTGTGGCAACCGGCAAGCGGACCATCATTATGCATGGTGATGGCGGGTTTATGTTTCATGTGGGCGAACTAGCTACGGCAGCGCAGTACCAGATTCCGGCCGTTGTGGTCATATTCAATGACGGTGGCTATGGAGTGCTGCGAGGTCTGCAATCCAATCAGTTTGATGGTCGTTTCAACGAGACAGAGCTGAATACACCAGACTTCGTTAAGTTGGCAGAGAGTATGGGCGTCCCGGGCTTATATGTGGATAACGTCGATGAGCTGGGAGAGAAACTTGCTGACGCGATGGGGCGGTCTGGGCCTGTTCTCGTAGAGATCAACGCCAATAACATGGTGCCAATTAGTGGCGTTGTTCCTGCACCGTCGAAAGGGGCATAACTGCTAATTTATGCGTTCGAGTTTCTCAGGATCAATCCACCAGCTGTCGAGAATGCGAATGGTGCTGCCTATAAGATATTCGTATTTGCCGACGGCTTCGCCTCTGGGCCTTGCGAATTTATCCCAGTATATAAAGCGTTCCTGGTCGATCGCGTTGAGCGGGATGTGGTAGAAGCCCCAGAGCAACACCCGGTCCAGTGCGCGACAGGCAATCATCGCGGTCTCAATGGTTGGCATTGCCTCAGCCTTAAGAATAAGTGCATCAATAATCGGGTCGCGCAGTCCGGCGATGTTGCCACCCAGTTCCATGTCGGCTGTTTTGGAACCGAAATAGCTTTCGAGTTCCCCCAGAGGTGGGTTCAGAAAGTCGTGACCCCGGACATAGGCATCGAAGTTGCGTTGCCGTAAAAAATTAACCTAGGCGATGTTGTCCAGTAACCGTAAACTCGAGTCGATGCCAAGTATTTTCAGCGACTCAATGTACGGCAAAAGAATGCGACGCATCGCGGGGTTCTGAGTCGTCAGCTGCAGCTCGAATTGTTGGCCCTCTGCGTTGAGCAGACGCCCGTCCTCTATGTTCCAGCCCGCTTCTGCTAGCAGGTCCCGCGCTTTCTCCAAAGCTGAACGATTGACATCGGTGCCGCTTGAGACCGGTAGCACAAAAGGCTGGGTGAATACGCGTTTGGGAAGTTGATAGCGATGAGCTTCCAGTAATTCAAGTTCACCCTTGCCGGGGAGCCCGGTTGCTGCGAAGGCCGAATTGGCAAAATAGCTGGTGGCGCGCGATTGGGAGTTATATTGGAAAACACGATTCTGCTACTCGAAATCAAATGCCAGTGCCAGGGCTTCTCTAACTCGCACGTCCTGTAAACGTTCCAGATCGAGATTCATAACGATCGTGGTCTGCTGGCCAATGAATTTTTCCAGTGATCGTGTTTCCTTGACGATCAGCCCCTCACTTAAAGCAGGAACGTCATAAGATGACTCCCAGTGGCGAATATCGGTTTCGAAATAGATATCGAACAGCCCTTTGCGAAGTCCTTCTCGTGCTACTGTTGCATCTCGATAGACATCGTATTGTATGACGTCGAAGTTGTATCGACCGCGGTTAACGGGGATATCCTTTCCCCAGTAGTCTTTAACGCGTTCATAACGGATATACCCCTTATCGAACGCAACCACGCGATAGGGGCCGCTACCCACCGGAGGCGTCAGGGTAGGTGCACCAGGATCTATATCTGCATAATAATGCGCTGGACGGATGGGGAACCAGGTTAACGCCACGAGGTTGGAATTTGTGAAGACATCCCGGTGGTACAGGATCAGCTCTTTGTCGTTGACGATCTCCATCGATTCGATCCATGTCGCGAGGTAGACCTTACCGAAGACTCGCGTCAGCAGGTCTTCATAAGAGAACTTCACATCTCTGCTCGTCAACGGCACGCCATCGTGCCATCGCGCTTTCTCGTGCAGGCGGAGGTATAGAGATCGGCGGTCTGCCGATAAGGCGATACCACTCACCAGCTGCCCGTAAAGACCCGATAGCTCATCTGCGGTTCTAACAAGTAGGTGATCCACGGTCCTGCCTAGACCCTGGGCGTTAGGAACGCCGGTACCCGGAACGCCGGCAAAATTCTGGATGTAGTTGGTGGTAGATAGCTTCAACTTGTCGCCTTTAGGCGCGTTCGGATTGGCGTATTCGAAATGCTGGAAGTCGACGGAATATTTCAGTTCATGGAGCAGGGAGATACCGTGCTGATAGGCAGGTTGCTCTGCGAAGGATGTCAGAGCATTCAGCAGAATCGCGCCGAGAGTTACACGCAACAGCCGCTTTACTCTGACCCCCAAGCCTTTCTCCTAGGACGGTATGATAGGCCGCCCGAACTTCTCTAGATAATCCTCGTGAACCGCTTTCTCGTAATCAGTCATACCCTCAAGCGGCAGGCTAATGGGCACTGTACCCTTTAGAGACGATTCGTATATCGCCATGGCCATCTCGACATCCTTGCGTCCGCCTAAAGAATACTCTGCGTGTTCATCGTTCATCGCCGCATTGGCGATGCTCATGATCTCTGCCGCGTGGCCAACGCACCAGTCGTTAATTGCGTAGTCGCGAAATGGGTTTTCGTAGACGATTTGCGGATCCGTGTGCGCGACAATTCGCTGCAGGACATCTACGCCATCAATGGTGCGGCGCTCTGTTTCCACAGTAATGTCTTTCCACTCTTCGCCATCAAGCAGGCGCAATGGAACGTCGGGTCCCATATAGTCGTAGTCCAGGATGCCCCCCAGTGTTCCGGTTATCTGACAGTACTTCTGTAGCTCACCAACTCGTGACGTTTCGTAAATACCCATGGCGCCGCTTTCAAACTCGATCATCGCATGCGCCCAGTCTTCTGCGAGGATGGTTGGATCCGCACGGTATCGTCTTACCGTTGCGGTAATCTGCTTGACGTCGCTTTGTGCGTAAATGCGTAGCTGTGATAGGCGGTGCGCACCCATGTCCATCACCATGCCGCCGGTTCTGCCAAAACCGGAGATGGGTCGACCCAGATCACTGTAGGAGACCTTTGGATCAAACGGCAACTGGCGCTTTGGTTCTGAAAAGTAAACGCGAACGATGTCGCCCAGGATTCCTTCCTGAATCAGTTTTACGATCAAGCGCTGCTTGGACCAGCGAAAGTAGTTCTCCGCCACTTCGAAGTGCACATTATTACGGCGACAGGTATCGATAATCATGTCGCAGGCGGCCAGGGTCATCGCCATGGGCTTTTCTACCATGACGTGTACGCCGCGTTCGGCGACCTGTGAACCAAGTACATGGTGCAAAGGATCGCTGGTTACAATGCACACGGCATTCAAGTCCTTGTGTTTGTCCAGCATCTCGTCGAGACTCAGGTAGTAGGGCACGCCATATTTGGTGCCATGTTCTTCAGCGAGTTTTTCGTCCATGTCGCATAGGGCGACCCATTCAATCTCACCATGTTTGGTTAACTCGCTCAGCGTCGGCATGTACCAACTGCGCGCCGGGTTACCGGAACCAAGAAGGCCAATTTTTGCTTTCATGAGTTCGCTCCTCATTGGTATGCCGAAGCGTGACGCCTCAGCATCGCTGCGCTTTGGGGCAATTGCTCTTCATTGAGCCCGTGCAGGATGACAGGGACGTTGAAGGATAGACCGCAGAGCAGTTTCACATAGTGCGCGTAGTCGAGCTTGCCGTTGCCTGCTGGCAGGTGCCCCGCATCGCCACCATGGTCCAGGTCTTTGCCGTGGGCAATGGCAACGTGGTCACCTAAAAGGTCAAAGGCTTCGTCGAGTACTTCGGTCATGCGCTCCAGATCGTCCTTGCCAAAAATATTGGCGGCATCCATCACGACTTTCAGTCTTGGTGAAGCCATCTCATCAATCAGGCGGCGACTCAGGCGCGCGTTTTGACAAACGTTGTTGTACTCAGGTTCGAACGCGATATCGACACCGGCCGCTTCGGCTGCAGGCAAGATTTTCTCTAACGTATTGCGCAATGTTTTCCAGGTTTCTTCGGACTGGTTGTCCGGGTGATCTCTCCACATACTCTCTGGATTACGCGAGCCTGTGCAGGTCGCGATCACGTTTGTGCCAATCTTGGCGCAGGCAGGAATTATCATCAGAACCTTGTCGATTGCCTTCTGCCGTTTCTCCTCATCGATATCGACCATATTGGAGTTACCAGCAACAGCGGCAACGACCATATCGCGCTTCTTGAACTCAGCGCCTGCATAGGTAGCGATCTCATCAATGACTTCAGGCAAGGGACCTGATGGGTGTGCTGACCCCCAGTTAAACTGAAGGTGGCGAATATCGTGTTCGAGACTGGCGTCGAGGGATTCCTCGAGTGTCGGCCGCTGAAAAGTGCCTGACATGGTGCCTACTTGCATAATTGATCCTTGGTTTTCGTTGGAGAGATCTGCGTCTGTATCACTGGTGAATAAGACGCCTGAGGGGGATTTTCCCTCATACTTTAACCCGCAACGCGATTTAATCTGACTGCGTCAGTGCCTCCAGATTGGCGCGATACATACCCAATAGTCCACCGCTTGTGGACCAGTCCGTTGAGGGTAACTCGGCGGCACACGCCTTGCCCACAGACTTCAACCGCTGATGACAGCCAAGCAACCCGTTTGCGTCTTGGGTGAACCCGGCGCTGTAGATGTCGTGCAGTGCGTTCACTATGTCTGACAGCTGAGATCTTCCTACCGCATACTGAGCCCAGAGAAAGCCGCAAGCGGACACCGTAACAAAAAATGGTTCCGCAATACGAAAGTCACTTACGCGATGGTCGCGAACGTAGTCGGATTTCTGAATCACGACATCCTTGAACGCAGCCATACCCTGGCTCAGATCGCCTAGAAATGCTGGCGATTCCCGATGGGTGAGTGAGATACCTTCACGGTCTGCTGGTACATGGATGATGCTATCCCCAACCGTGACCAGCAGGCCATCAACAGTCTTGCTGGACGCAATCCACGATTTGTTGCCCTGTAAGCGGCTATTCTCGTCAATCGAAGCCCCCGGGTACTCACCGGTTCGGTCTTCTGAAGCCGCGTAACTGATGAATCGGCCCGAGGGTAGTCCATCAAAGCAAGCGCGCACTGCGCTCTGATATGCGGCCAGGAATACCCAGGACAGGCGATCGGCGATCAGTCCGCCCTGCAATGCAGCAAGGAACAGATCGGATGTCGTTATACGCTGCCAGGCTACTTTGTAGGACTGCTCGTCAGGATACTCGGCAGGTAAGTGGTCCGAGTACATAGCTTCAAGGGATTCAATAATAGTCACTTTAGTAAGCTGTCCTCAGCCGCTAGATACTGTCGCGAGGCCCCCAGGACCATTGGTGTTTATACTCGTTCTCGTTGAGCTTTAATTCCTGCGTTACGTGAAAGAGTATGCTGTGGTCATAGGAAATTCTGCCCAGGGATAACGTTCCATCTGAAATCGTTGCGTAGTGCGCAGTCTGATCCAAATCGTCGGGCCTGCGATAGGAGCCACTGCCCGGATTCATCCAGAGCAGGTCATCGCTCAGGTGGTGGATTGCCTGCCGATGGGTGTGGCCCAATAGCAGCCTTGTGTATTTGGCTCCTGAAAATCGGTCCTGTCGAAATTTCTCGTATTGTTGCAGGCTTTTGATCTCTCGATATTTGTCGTAGATGTGGGTTAGCGCATAGCTGAATCCATCAGCCGAGAATGTCAGTGTCTCCGGCAGTTGTTCCAGAAACGTAATGTCAGATTCATTCAATAGGCTGACATTGTGTTCTGCCCAGGTGCGATCTTCGGTCGTTAGATTATCGAGAGCCATACTTTCTCGATATAGCTTACTGACCCAGGCGTCATGATTACCTTGAACCGAGTGCGCGTCGTGTGCACGGACCCAGTCCAGCACTTCCTTTGGATAGGGACCGTAGTCGACAAGATCGCCTACGCAGTAGACTTGTTCGCTGTCATTTTCTCGGGCCCAAATGGCTTCCAATGCATGGATGTTGCTGTGGATGTCGGACAAGATCAGGACTTTCATGAATGCTGTCGGGCTATGAGGTGAAGCGTGATCCTAATCTGGTTAGCCGTGGAATCGCAACCAGGGATAAAAACCGTGCTGATTTGCGCTGCCGATTCCGTCAGAATACGATGCGCCTCGCGAGGATCAATGACCAGCAGCCAACTACCAGGAGGAACCAATGTCTGAGCCCAATACCGATGTTATTAAGCAACTCGCTCCCACGGGTACCCTCAGGGCTGCCCTAAACATGAACAACTTTTTGCTCGTCGTTGGGGAAAACGAGGCAGGCCAGCCCATTGGACCGTCCCCAGATATGGCTGCCGCTATCGCGGAGGCCCTGGGCGTGTCCCTGCAACTGGTACCATTCCGCTCGCCAAGCGATATCACTGCGGCAGCGGGATCAGGTCAGTGGGATATCGCCAACATCGGCGCTGAATCACAACGTGCAAAGGTGATGGATTTTACGCCCGCGTATTGCGAAATCGAGGCAAACTACCTGGTGCCCGCGGGCTCCTCGTTGCAGTCGGTCGAAGACGTCGACCGATCGGGAGTAACTATTAGTGCACCGGCGGGCAGCGCCTACAGCCTGTGGCTTGAGAACAACATCCAATATGCAGATCTCCGGCTCGTTAAGGGCAATGCAGTTGAACAATTCACGCAGGACGGTCTTGATGCGCTCGCCGGACTGCGCAGTCAGCTTGTCACGATAGAGCAGGAAATAGCGGGATCACGCGTATTACCGGGACAGTTTACTGCTGTGCAGCAGGCGGTTGCGGTCAACAAAGGCCGTGCGGAGGCGCTGTCGTGGCTCATCGACTTTGTTGAGACCAGCAAATCGAGCGGCCAGGTTGCCGGTTTCATTGCCGCACATGGCGTCGAAGAACAATTGTCAGTCGCGCCGCCGGCGACAAGCTGATCGAGGAGTAATTAAATGCCTGAAGGGCACGTGCTGCCACTTGATACAAGTGATGCTGCGCTAGATGTGGTTGGGGGGAAGGGTAAATCACTAGCTGCGATGGCGTCGGCCGGAATGAGCGTACCCAAAGGGTTCTACGTGACCACATCTGCGTACCGGCAGTATGTCGCTGATGGCAACCTGCAAACTACAATTCTGGATTTGGCAAAACCGAGTACTAGCGGCAGGACGCTATCGTTTGATTCAGCGGCCCAGAGTATTCAGGCGTTATTCGAGCGGGCACCGTTACGCGAGGAGGTCATTGACCAGATTCGGCAAGCCTATGCCTCCCTGGAAGGAGACAATCCTGCCGTCGCCGTACGATCTTCGGCAAACGCTGAAGACCTGCCAGACATGTCGTTTGCGGGCCAGCAGGACACCTATCTGAATGTTCGCGGTGAGGATGCGTTAATCGAAACGGTGCGCAATTGCTGGGCGTCACTCTGGACACCTCGAGCAATCAGTTATCGCCATGAAATGGGGATCAAACACGACGAGGTCGCGATGGCCGTGGTGGTGCAAATTATGGTGCCGTCTGACGTCTCCGGAATTCTATTCACCGCCAATCCTGCCACCGGTGAACGCTCGGAAATGATTATCAACGCAAGCTATGGCCTGGGAGAGGCGGTGGTCGGTGGCCACGTTGCCGCTGACACATTTATAGTGGAGCGGGGTTCGTTTTCAGTAAAAGACACGATCATTGGTGCGAAGGAACAGAAAATTGTTTCCGATGGCGATCAGGGTACACGCCTTGAAGACATTGCAGCGGACAAGCGTGACGAGACTTCTTTGTCTGAAAGCGCGTTAAAGGAACTGACCACCATTGCTGTACGGATCGAGGAAATATTTGGCGGTCTGCCTCTGGATATCGAGTGGGCTTTTCACAACGAGCAACTTTGGCTGTTACAGGCCCGTGCGATCACGAACCTGCCACCCCCGCCGCTTAGTGATGTGCGCTGGGAACCCCAGGAGCCAGGTTCCTTTCTGATGCGTAACCAGGTCGTAGAGTTTATGCCTGGCCCGTTATCTCCTTTGTTCGAGGAGCTATACATTCCGGCGGTTGATGAAGGTTTTGCCCTGAGGCGAGACTGGCTAGATGGTACAACTGATGGTCTGGAACGGGCCGCGAACTACCCGCGCCGCTGGCGTCACGACAAGCTGCCCGTCTATCTGGCAACGATTGAACAATGGCATCAGCTGGACATCGCGAATGCAGAAGATGAGAAGCTGCTTGATGGTATCTGTAAACTGACCAGGGCAGACGGTCACTACTGGGAAGCCGCCAATAGCGTGCTTGCGTTACCCCGATGGCAGGATCAAGCCTTGCAGAATTTCCTGCAGCAACATGCGCCGGATGCAGGTTTCACCAGTGGGATGTTGTTAGATGCTTCCAACTCAAAGACGATGCAGGCGCAGATGGATCTGTGGGCAATAGCGCGCAAGATTCAATCGAATGCGTCCCTGAATGAACTGGTGATCAGAACGCCTGCATCCAGATTACTGTCGGAGATAAAATCACATCCGGAAGGTGGTGCTGTGACTGATGCGCTGGTGCATTATCTCAGCCAGTATGGGCATTCGATTTACTCACTGGATTACGCTGAACCGACGCCATGTCAGGATCCCACACCGGTATTGTCCGCGCTAAAGACTCAGGTGCAGGACCGAACTTACAATCCGATTGCGCAACAGGCGGAGGTAGATGACAGACGTCAGCAAGCTCTGCGTGAAATCACCCAATACTTCAAAGGTCGCTTACGCTGGCAATTTCGATGGCGCCTGTTTTGGGCTCAGCGCTTCTATGCAAATCGTGATGAAGGCCAGTTCTATGTGGGCGCTGCCTGGCCTGTGTTGCAACAACTGGCACTTGAGCTTGGCGAGCGGTTGGTTTCGGTCGGTACGTTGGGCCGGGCAGATGACGTTTACTATCTCTTGAGTACGGAATTGTCTCAGGCGATAGACGCTCGTAAGAAGGGTGAGTCAGTGCGGGACTTGCTACAAAAAACAATTGAACGAAAGGCATTGCGTGAGGCGCAAAAGCGACTGACGCCGCCGGAAAGAATCGTCCCGCCGAAGCCTGACGGTCAAGCAGCGGTACCTGACGATAAGACGGACAATGTTTACCAGGGAACTGCGGTTAGTCCGGGCAAGATCACTGCTGAAATTAGCGTCATCCAAACGCCGGCAGATTTCGAGCAAATGATGCCTAACAGCATTCTGGTCTGTCCGTTCACCACACCTGCGTGGACGCAGCTATTCTCTCACGCAGTGGGCCTGGTAACTGATATTGGCAGCATTACCTCACATGGATCCATCGTTGCCCGGGAATACGGTATTCCTGCAGTGTTGGGCCTGGGCGATATCTCCAAGCGACTGGTTAGTGGGCAGGTCATTTCTGTCGATGGCGATGCAGGGACGGTTACGGTTGAGGAGGGTACAGTACCCACAACGAGCATGAACCAACGGGCAAAGTTTGCTGCACCAGGTGGTGCTCCGACATTCGACGGGCTGGAAACGCCTTTTCCGTTCAGGTTCTCGAAATATCAAAGGACACTGGGCCTGATAGCGCGGCCGTTCAAAGCAGCTTTCTATAGAACCATTGTCGCGATCGTTTTCCTGATTGGTGGGCCGCGGCCGATGCTCTAGGAATGCGCGAGCAAAGATACGAAGTCAACGGTATTGCGCATATCCAGCTGACTGTCCGGAAGACCACATGGGCTGATTTAGGTGGGATTTACTTCCTGAGATTTGCCAATACTTGCGCTGGGACGGGATCGTCTGTCGGTCCGTTTAGTGTGCGAGCAAGAAAGCCCAACATATGCACAAAGCGTGGAGGGACTGTATTGCCGACGTGGTTTGCGCCGAGTACCAATCGGTATTCGTGCCGGATACCGTTGTGCAACAGCGTCTGATGCAGAAACTCAGCACCCTCATTAAGCAGGAAAAAGTGGTCAGTGCCGGCTTCAAGATAGATACTAATGCCCGACGTCTTGATGTTCTCAGCGTTGTCCATGACGATCTGGTTCGGATTGTTCTCGTTCCAGTAGGCATTTGGTGGCGTCCCATAACGTTCTTGCAACACCGCAGGCGGCTGGAAGGCTATGTTTTTTGGCGGCAGGTCGGCGAGGTCCAGAACGGGCATGACAGCGGGCTCCATGGCCACCATCGCCAGGAATCTCCCCCCGATGGCTTCTTTTGGCGTCAATATACGGAGGGGTGGAAATAATTGAAAAAGAGAATCGCCGAGACCATTGAACAATTCGATGCCCAGGGTATTCACAGAACCGGTACCGAGGTGGACCTTGTCTCAGCTAACTGGCTGGCATCGAAGATGCGTTCATTCGGGGCGTTACCACTCAGGGAGTCATTTAGTTTCGATCGTCTGGATGTGACAGAAGCCTGCCTTGTCGCTGGTAGGCTTCGGGTTGAGGGTGTACCACTTTATGATTGTTCTTATACAACAGCAGGAGGGGTTGTCGGCAGGTTGGGCATGTTGGGCGAAGATGCCGACATAGCGTTGACCATAGTGCCTGCGAGGGACCGGAAAGAGCAGGAGCGAGTAGTTGAAGCCCGTCGCCAGAACAGGTATCGGGCAATCGTTGTGGTGACAGCTGAAGAGTTACCTGCTCAGGGCGTGGCTGCAGGGAATGCAGAACAGTTTCTGAAGCCTTTTGGTCCGCCGGTTTTGCAGATTCCTCATGAGCATTGGCCTGTGCTTTCCGATTACGCCAAAAGAGGTAGGGATGTTCGTCTCATCGCAGCCGCGCAATGCGTAGAATCTGAGGCGATTAACATTGGTGCCAAGATCGAGGGTACGGAAGAAGGCCTGGACCCGCTTGTCGTAATGACACCTAGGAGTGGGTGGTGGCAATGCGCATCAGAGCGAGGTGGTGGTATCGCCGCCTTTCTCGAGATAGTAAAACTTTTCTCGGACGCACGGCCCAGACGGCCAGTGATATTCACCGCCAACACAGGGCACGAACTCGGGCACATTGGCCTTGACAACTTTCTTAAAGATAATTCAGCACTACCGTCAACTGCACACTGCTGGATTCATCTTGGCGCAAACTTCGCAGCGGTTGATGCGCCAGTGATCCTGCAGTTCTCAGATGATCGAATTGAAGCGCTTGCTGACGAAATGTTGCAACAGAATCCTGTTGATGTTGGCGTTACAGTCCCTCCCGGTACCCGTCCGTTAGGTGAGGCGAGTAATGTCTATGACCACGAGGGGCGCTATTGTTCAATCATTGGCGGCAATGACCTTTTTCATCACCCATCGGATAGATGGCCAGATGCGGTTGATCTCGATAAAACTATGCGCTGCATACGGTTTATCCTGGCGACAGTACACAGGCTGGCAAATGGGTGATTTCTGCCGGCAAGGCCGCAAAAATAGACGACGGGCTTGCTCAGTTAAAAGACATCACCGCCGATCTTTCACCTATGACCTGCTTCGCCGGGTCTTCGTAGTAGGGCATTGGCTCCGCGATTGCATTAAATACACCGGCGGGGTTAGCGCCCGAGTTTTCCGGAATGATGGTATCTTTTCTCGCGAGTCTTGCAGCTAACGAGATTCTCCCGTCCTCTCTTGTCGCTTTGGCTCGTAGTTCCGGGATGGGGGTGCCAAAGTAGTTAGGACTCCAGTCTTCCTCCTTGTGCCCGTAGGCGAGGCTGCGGTGCACCACCGCAGAATGGAATACGGCGAACTGCCCTTTCTTGAGCGTCAATGGCGTGATCCGATCATGGACCACCTCGGGCATCTCATCGAAGATGCGCGGCATAGTTCTATCGAATCCCTTAATCTCCTGGTGCGAGCCCCTGATATATTCGAGGCGCCCATGTTCTGTGCCCAGGTCAGTTAGTGCGATGACGAAGGAAAAATGGTTGGTGGTGTCATAGAGATTTATCGGATCATCGGCGTTCTCGATGATGCGATCATGATGCCAATAGTTTTCACCTACGCCCGGGTACTTTGGGAAAAACTTGGTCTGCCAGAGTAACAGGTCTGTGCCGAAACAATCGGCTACTACAGACTGCAGATTCGCGTCGCGAAAAAGATCCTGCATGGGTTTGAAGGCCATATGCCGGTTAATGATAGTTGACCAACGTTGTTGGTCTTCCAAACCCGCCATTCGGGCAAGTTTGTTCTGCTTGCCCTGGAGTGCTTCCAGTTCCAGTGCGATCTCGCACAATGTATCCAGGTTGGATTTGTCTGCTAGTTCAAACGGTCCGGCCAGTCCGTCCCGTTCCAGTTGTTCATTTGGCATGTTGGTTGTTCCTTCTCTCTACTTACTACCTATCAATCCGGCTGATTCATCATCAGTTCTGTAATCTCCCGCTGTTCCCGGGCGTTTAATTCATTGTACACAGGGCTCTCGTGCAGTTTTCTGCAGGAGGGCCTGGTATCTTTTTTGGGCGTCACATCAGCAGTCTGAAAAGACATTAGCATTGCGCCACGTTTGTGATCACTATGATTGAAGCCCGCACGATGCCAGGTCCTGGCGTCGTAAAGCACAATACTCCCGGCGGGTGCTTCGACGACGTCCGCATCGGGACCGCTATATGGGCGTAACGTAGGGTCATCGCCCTGGTGAGCAGGGTTCCACGCCTCTGGTGGTCCTGAATCTTCCTGGTGCGAACTCAGTTTGTACGCGGTCGCACCATTCGCCTTACTAAAGGCGGAAATGCAGACGTTGCGCTGTACGGCTTTAAGTGGACCCTTTCGATCGGCGGGGCCGTTACGACCATAGGGAATATCAGCGTGCCAGCCCTGTACCCTGCTTTCACCGTCGTAGGGGGCGAGCGAAATACAATTCGGCGGATGCGCCAGATGCAGGTCGCGCGTCCCCAGGTAGTTCCTGATAAGCCAGAGTGAGACGGGTTCGCAGATTGCTCTACCGACGGCAGCGTCCTGACATACGGCGGGCATGTCGGTTCTTCGCTCCAGGTGTTCGTAGTTATCACATCCAGCGGTATGCTGGAGTCTGTCCACGGTGTTTGGTGGGAGAATGCTGGTTAAACATACCCATCCGTTACGCTGCAGGTGTTCCAGATACTCCGAGGGTAGCTTCTCTGGGCCATGGGCGACGGCAAGCCTTGTCTTGTTTCCATTTATGACCAAGGTGCAGTTGTTAGCATCGATCTCCACTGAGATCTCTTTGTCAGTGGCGATGTGTTTGAATCCATTGGGAACCTGATCCCAGATTACTCGATCGTCTGCCTCGTCAAATAATACGGGCTCACCACTGTCATCCAGCCCCAGCATGTTGCCGTCAGGCGCAGTAAGAAATACATAGCGGTGGACCGGCTGTTCGAAGGTGACGGGTGTTTCCTGAAATTCCTGTTGTTGTTCCGTTTGTCCCATTCAATCGTTCCGTGTGAAACATGATGCCTGTAGTTACAATATAAAAGGACGTTAGGAACCCTGACGTCCTCACCGCGGTAGTGATGAACCTTTGGTCAGTACCGTCTACAGATGCATAGCAATACGTAAGCTTAAGGAAAACACCTTTGGCTAGTCATGATCCGGATCAACCGAATCTCCTTTTTATCCTGAGCGACGATCAGGGCGCCTGGGCGATGGGCTGTGCCGGTAATGCTGAAGTAAGATCACCCAACCTCGATAGGTTGGCACGGCAAGGCATTCGCTTCGACAATTTCTTTTGTACGTCACCGGTGTGTTCTCCCGCCCGGGCATCCATTCTGACTGGCAGAATCCCGTCACAACATGGAGTGCATGACGCACTCATGTGGCAGTCTAATACCAGCAAAGGTGGGCTCGACCGCGATGTGCCAGCAGACCGCGTGCAGTTTTTGCTTGGGATGCCGACCTATGCCGAACTGCTCCGGGATCGTGGCTATGACACCTGTCTGTCGGGCAAATGGCATCTTGGCGACGGCATGGAACCTCGCTGCGGTTTTGATGTGTGGAATCCCATGCCCTACGGTGGTACCAACTATTTTAATGTTCCTATTGTTGAAGATGGCGAACTTAATAATCACGATACCTATGCATCGGATATCTTTACGGACAACGCGCTAAGCTTTTTAGAGCAACAGGCTGGTGGCCAGAGTCCGTTCTGCCTGGCGGTTCACTACACAGCGCCGCACAAACCCTGGCAACGCGAGCATCACCCGGACAAGTTGTGGGATGAGTATTACGATAACTGCCCGTTTCAATCCGTACCTGATGAGCCGTTACCAGTCGGTTTTAACGCCAGCGCGACAAAAGCCGAAAAGCGCAAGGAGCATCTGGCTGGATACTTTACTGCGATTGAAGAGATGGATCGGAACATTGGCAGGCTTCTGGATTACCTCGAGTCGCAGGATTTAAGGGACAACACGCTGGTCGTGTTTATGGCGGATAACGGGATGAATATGGGGCATCACGGTCTTTTTGGCAAAGGCAACGCCACCTGGCCCCAGAACATGTTCGACACCAGCGTGAAGGTACCGTGTCTGATCAGCCGGCCGGGGCACGTTCCGGAAAATAAGGTGAATACCGATCTTTTGAGCCAGTACGACTGGTTACCTACCCTGATGGAATACATTGGTTCTCCTGAAAGTGTGCCCGATGGATTGCCGGGCAGTTCGTTTTCTCCACTATTATGTGGAGAGCCGATAAGTGAAAGAGAGAGCATCTACGTGTTCGATGAGTACGGGCCGGTGCGCATGATTCGCTCGCAAGAGTACAAGCTCGTGTGGCGTTACCCGTCAGGGCCCCATGAACTTTACAACGTTAAGGAAGATCCAGCGGAACACATTAATCTATTTGGCAAGCCGGGACAGGCCGATCGAATTCGAGCCATGAGACAAGAGCTGGATGACTGGTTCGCCAGTTATGTGGACCCTGAGTTGGACGGAGCGAAGCTTCCTATCACCGGTCGCGGTCAGCTTGATCATGCGACGAAGGAGGACGCTTTTGCCTACCGGTTTCCCTGGACCGACTGAGCGCCTGGAGTCTATGCACAATATTCTATTTCTAATGACCGATCAGCAGCGCTGGGACTCGATGGGCTCAAGCGGTGGCTGGGTCAACACACCGAACCTGGATCGTATTGCGTCTGAGGGAACGCGTTTTAGCGACTGCGTAACCACATCGCCACTTTGTGTACCGGCGCGGGTCACACTGGCGACCGGTAGGTATCCTCACAACAACGGGGTATGGACGCACGTGCCCTACGCGGTACCGCCAGAGTCAAATAGCTGGATACGAGAGATCAGGGATCTTGGATACCGTACCAGCCTGTTCGGTAAGACGCATTTGCATCCCCATGGTCGATCTGACCTTCGGGAAAAAGAAGATCTTTTACATGGCCTGGGCCTAGATGATGTGGACGAAATCGGTGGCCCCCGGGCCAGTGCGACGGGTCTCAGTCACATGACGGCGTTGTGGATTGAAGAGGGGTTGCTCGAAGCTTACCGGGCGGATTTTAAGGAACGGTTTGCAAATAAATCATATATGGTTCGCCCCTCCGCGTTACCGTTGGAATACTATTACGATACCTATGTGGGTCAACAGGCTAAAAGTTATTTGTCGTCCTATGATCAGGACGAGCCGTGGTTCTGCTGGGTGAGCTGGGGTGGTCCGCATCAACCCTGGGATGCGCCGGAACCCTATGCCAGTATGTATGATCCCGCTTCCATGCCACCAGCCGCCAGCCATGAGCCTGGAGCGCCCAGGCCACAAGGGCAGGTTGATCGGATGATGGCGAATAATAGTCCTGCCTTCAAAGATGGCGAAGTAGATGCGCTACGGGCGGACTATGCCGGTAGCGTGTCTCTGATCGATGACCAGATTGGCGAGATCCTGGATGTTATTGAGGCACGGGGAGAAATGGACTCCACAATCATTGCTTTTACGTCGGATCATGGCGAGATGAACGGCGATCATGGGCTTATTGCCAAGAGTAATTTTTATGATGGTGCAGTCAGGGTGCCGATGCTTGTGAGGGCGCCGGGGACCGATAGTCCAGGTATCGTGAACGACTCTCCCGTGGAACTCGTCGATCTTGGTCCGACCCTGGTAGAGCTGGCAGGAGGCGAGCTTGAGTATCAGCAGTTCGGCAAATCCCTGGTCGATGCCCTGGGTGGTAATCGACATCGCGAGGACGCGCTTTCGGAAATTGCAGGTGAGTTCATGTTAATGAACGACGAATGGAAGATTGCGCTCAACGGCGAGGGCGAGACCTATATGCTGTTCGACCGGAAGAATGACCCCAACGAGGAATGTAATCTTGCAGGCAACAGCGAATACCGCAGTACAGCAGACGCATTGCGCCTCAGGATTCTCGAGCGGGTGGTTCAGAGTCAGTTGCGTGAGCCGTGATACTAAAGAATCAAACAAGCATTCAATAACAAAAAGGACAATTCATGAAAATCTCAACCATTGAGAGCCTTCACTGCAATGCAGGCTGGTGTGACTTCTCATTTCTGAAGATCACCACGGACGATGGGTTGGTCGGCTACAGCGAGTACAACCAATCCTATGGCAGTCGGGGCGTGTCCTCGGTCATTGACCATTTGTCGCCGATCATCATCGGTGCGGATCCTCTGGATAATGATGTGATCTTCGCGCAGCTTTATGCGACCACCCGTCAGGCACCCGGTGGGATTAACGCCCAGGCGATTGCGGCTATTGAGAATGCGCTGTTGGATATCAAAGGTAAGGCGCTAGGGGTACCAGTGTACCAACTGTTGGGTGGCGCCCAGCGTGACCGGTTGCGACTCTATTGGAGCCACTGTGGTACCTACCGTATGCATGAAGATATGGCTACCCACGTAGGAAAGCCTGTGCTGACTTCTCTTGACGACGTGTGTGCGTTGGGAGCTGAGGTGAAGGCGGCTGGTTACACCGGATTGAAGTGCAATATGTACGTGTTTAACGAAAACGGTGGTTATACCCAGGGGTGGCGCAGATCTTTTCCCGAGCGTAACGCAGAGAGGTCGGTTATCCGTTCCGTCTGTGAAGAGATCGAAGCATTCAACGACGGCACCGACGGTGACGTTGATATTCTGCTGGACACCAACTTCAATTTTAATACAGAAGGTTACATCAGGATGATCCGGGCATTAACGCCCCTGGAGCTGTTCTGGTGTGAACTCGATATCTACAATCCAGAGGCACTTGCCTATATCCGCGAACGAACTGAAACACCCATTGCTTCGTGTGAGTCTCTGTATGGTATTCGTGAATTCCGCCAGTATTTCAAAGCACAGGCAATGGACGTGGCCATTGTCGATGCGCCCTGGAATGGGGTCTGGCAGTCATACAAAATCGCCGTCCTTGCGGACGCGCACGAAGTGAATGTTGCGCCCCATAATTTCTACGGGCATCTGTCAACGATGATGAGTGCGCACCTGTGCGCAGCGGTACCCAACTTCCGCATCATGGAAATCGATGTTGACGAGGTGCCGTGGAAAGACGATCTGGTTACTCATGTACCGGAGATTGTTGATGGTCACCTCATCGTGCCGGATCGCCCGGGTTGGGGATGCGACATTGACGAGGAGGCGATCAAGGCCCATCCGCCGCAATGGACGACGCCGAAGCAAATAAAACGGTGATCGCGAGTTAAAGCGGATACCCGTATTTATCCAGCGCCAGTTGCAAATTGTCGACCAGCCAGTGGTCGTCTGCGCGCGCGGCGTCGTGAATACGCTCACTAATCTCCGGGGACAAATCCACGGAGGCAGGTACATCGCTCGCGACAGCAGGTTTGATGATACCCTCGTCATCGGCGAATCCGATGGCTTTTTTCTTTTTCTCTACGCTGGAGAAACGCCATAACAGACGCCCGATAAAGGATGAATTTTTTTCCTCCATCTGATTAACCTGGGAGGCGAATAACCGCGTGTGATGTCGCTGGCCCTTGGCCAGGTCGATGAATTCCTGGGCATCGATACCCAGAAAGTCAGAAACGTCTCGCTGATATTTCTCTGGATCAGAATCAAATTCCTCATAGAGAAATACGCCAACATTCTCTTTGCCCAGCACATCAATAGCCGTTTCGACGTAATCTCTATACTGGAATATCTCCCTCAGACCACCAAGTTGTTCTTCCCGTGCGGCTAACCATTCCTCAAAGGTGATAAATTCCTCAACCAGCTGCTTTTGATTGCCCCGCAAATGTTGCAGGTACAAAGAAGGCAGCCGGGAGATGGGGTTTCGCAGACTCATCATGACCTTGCACTGTCCGCATACATCTTTGAGGCGACCGATCGATGCTTCAAATGATGAAATTCCCTGTTGGCCCAAACCCTCCCAGGAACCAAGGATAGTCTGACCCGGCCCGACCCGTGGCGTCAGTGTTTCCTCAAAGAACTTTCTTTCTGCCTCGACATCGTAGGGCTGATCCGTTTTCCACAGTAGTGGCTTAAGAAAGTCGAAAGTATCAGCAGTGACGCATTGACGTTCGTGCTCGCTCTTTTGAATCTTTCCTAGATAGTAGAGCTGTGAATGGTTCTGAAAAACGGCGCGTTGCAGCGTTGTCGTGCCGGTTTTGGAGAAGCCGATGTGAATAACAATGCCTGTCATAAAATGCCTGTCATAAAAGGTAGTGCTCGATCGGGTTGATGAAAAAGTAGACGGACGCGTAGATCTTTCCCTCATGCTGGCTTCAAAACCAACCAGTTATTCATGGTATTGTCTGATTTGTTTTTTTCAAAGCCGAGACTATGGAACTGCAATCTGCAATCGTCAACGAGTTGGCGGAGATACTGAAGGAACGTGGCGAAACTATCGCCGTGGCCGAGTCAACGACGGGCGGGTTGATCTCTGCGCGACTGTTGGCGGTACCGGGTGCTTCAGCTTATTTCCTTGGTGGCACTGTTATCTATACACGTTCATCCCGAAAGATTTTTCTTGGCGCGACGGCGCAGGACCTGCCAGGGGTCAAGCCAATGACCGAGGAGATGGCGCTCTTCTTTGCGGAAAAAGTACGACAGACCCTCTCGTCTACCTGGGGGGTTGCCGAACTTGGTATTGCCGGTCCATCGGGCTCTGCTTATGGCGTCGATGCGGGGAATAGCGTCATAGCGGTGTCTGGTCCTAAAGAGGCTGCGGTCGCCATCAACACGGGTGAAAGTGACCGGGCTAAAAACATGGAGACGTTCGCTGATAGCGCGTGTCAGCTCATCAGAGATGCGTTGTCGGGCTAGCAAGTCTGGTTAACAACTGGAGTGGGATGATCGCCGTATAGCGTTTCGGGAACAGTATTTTGTGAGCTACGGAAGTCTGCTTACCTGGGACGGCCGCGATGCCCATGGCGCCACGATCACAGCGACCGTAGGCGACGGTCAGGTGTTACGCAGCGTGCAGCCGGACGGCAGCTACCTCGCATCGAGTGATCCACGCGTACATTTTGGGCTGGGGGAAGAGAAGAAAGTCTCGGATGTGACGGTCCGCTGGATTGATGGAAAAACCGAAACCCTTGGTGACTTCCCGGCGGGCGGTAACATCCAGTTACGTCGAGGCGCGGGTATCAAATAAGGCCGGACAGGCTTTTGTACGCCTCTTGTTCTGTTACCGTACTCTCGTAGTCCCGGGCTTTCTGAAGGAATAGGGCTCCCGTTTCCTTATCGTCATAATTCTTAAGCGCCATTTCCGCAACCATGAGAAACACTTTCAGTGTACTCGGGTGATTTGGAAAGTCCTTATCAAAGTATTGGAGCGTGTTGTACATATAGCGCTTGAGTGTGGGGTCTCGCGCGCGTTCCACTAATATTAATGTGACACTGCCGTTCGGAAGTCGCAGATTACCATCGGACATTTCACAGCATTCTCTAAATACTCGTAGGGCGCGATCAAACTCGTTGTTCTTCACAAGGCGGCCAATGAGTTCACTTCCCAGTCGAGATGCTACTTTTTTGTCGTCCCATTCGCATAGCCGCACAAACAGATCGTCAACGTTGATATAGTTCGTTTCCTGCAGGTGTTCTTCAACCTCGGCCCATGCCTTCTTGTAGTTGTGTACCCGTACGTGTCGATAGAGTTTTGCGACGAAGTCGTCCAGTTCCCTTCGTTTGCCTTCCGCTACTGCTGCCTGATGACTCTCTGCATTCTGCAGAACAGGGATGCCCAGCCGTTCGCCATGGTGGTTGAGTAAGACACCCAGCGCACGAAACAGCACAAAAAGGCTGATCAAAGTTAACGGAACTGCCCAGAACACGTGCCAGCCGCTAACCTCGAAGAACACCTGTAATTCATAAAACAGCAATGAACCAACGACCAGTTGAATGGCGAAGAAATGTAGAGACTGAATCGAGAACACGAAGATGATCAAAGACTTGAATAGTCTGACCGGGTTCAGCAGAGACGCCCAGGTTCGACTAATTACCAGCAGAGAAAACGCAAGAGGGTAGGTGATGAATGCAAATACCAGGAAAGCGGGATCTTTATCAAACTCCCAGTAGGCCGACAGATAAAAAATTGTGAGTATTGCGATGAGATAAAGCCGAACGTCATGTAGTTGCTGGGCGAGGTTGCTACTCAATTTGGGTATGTGTTGTAGCCCCCTGGATGTGTGCTCGACGATGACGAACGCATAATTAAAAAACAGGGTGATGGAAAGTATCCAAAAAGAGACGCTGCGTATTCCCATGCCGGCGGGAAGTTTGGCCCACAGACAGGCCAGGATGAACATAAAAGAGAATAGAACGATAACGAGTATGTTTTCCATATAAAAAGGAAACCGGAATATATGCAGCGGTTCCCAGTGATCAACAGACTTCGCTTTTCGGTTCCAGTGCCCCATTGGCTAGGATTGTACCTCGGTTAGTGGTGTCAGGTCGTAGTGGAGTGGATCTGGTCTATGACATTAAAATGTTATAGTGTTATAATGCTATCGTGTTTGAAACAGATGAGCAGGATGATGGCTACCCTTTCCAAGCGCTCCACAATCTATTTCGATCCGGATGTCCACCAGGCGATGAAGATCAAAGCTGCCGCCTCCAACTCTTCGCTTTCCGAGTTGATAGACGAAGCGGCGAGATTGCTCATGAGTGAGGATGAAGAAGACCTGCAGGCGATTTCAGATCGGGTGAGTGAGCCTTCAATTTCCTACGAGGCACTGCTCAAGGATCTGAAACAGAATGGCAAGATATGAGATCCGCTTTAAGCGCTCGGTAGCCAGGGACCTGCGCAAAATTCCCAACGACGATATTCAACGGATTCTGCGGCGAATTGATCGCCTGGCGGATAATCCGCGTGGTCCTGGCTGCATCAAACTCGCGGCCGGTGAGCGCTACCGTGTCAGGCTGGGTGCTTACAGGATTGTTTACGAGATCGAGGACCAGCGATTGACCGTGCAGGTGATAAAAGTGGCTCACAGGTCCACCGTGTATCGTTAGTATTGATTCGCGCCGCGAGTCACGTTATTCGGTGGTGATAGCGATTGTTATGGCCTTGTTCGCTTCGATCATGACCCTTAGTGGTTCCGTCGCGTCGGGGCTTGTCTTTGTGTAACGCGCGGGCCCATCCATTGAATATGTGCCCTTGGTCATGTCCGAGATATTTTTGGAAAGCACATGCACTTCGACGCGATGCGGGCCAGGAACGGGACCGCTGGCAGCATCAATATTGAGCTTCCCTGACGAAAACACCCAGGTGCTTGGGGCATTTGGGTCTTCAGGTATGAAAGCGACGCCACCCCAGGATAGCGGCTTACCATCTATGGTTACGGTGCCGCTCACAGCTATACGTTGCTTATCGGCCAGGAAACCCGAAGTGCGAAGCCAGTTCGCGAGCAGTGTTGACCATTGACCCATGGAAGGATCCCCCGGTGCGAGGCCGGCACCGTGTTTACCCTTAGCGAACACATGTATCTCCGCTGGGACCTCATTATCCAGCAGTGCCTCATAGAAGGGGAGGCTACCCTTGATGCGAGGCGCCAGGTCCTCATGTGTGGCTACTAGAAATGCAGGTGGTGATTCCGGCGTGACAAGATTCGGTAGTGCTTCATCGATGACGGGGTAGATGGGTACTGTGAAGTCGGGCCTACTACTCTCACTATCGATAGGATCGGTCGCCTCTGGATTACCTGCGTCGTACCTGATTGCGACTCCAGTTGCCAGATGTCCACCGGCCGAGAAGCCAAGAACGCCAATTCGGTTCGAATCGACGCCGTAGGTTGTTGCATTATGTCGCACATGGCGGATAGCGCGCTGTGCGTCCAGGAGAGCGACAGTGGGCTCATAGTTTGGTCGAAGGCGGTAGCGCACTACGAACGCTGCTACACCGAATGAGTTCAACCACCGAGCTACATGGAGCCCTTCGTTGTCTGAAGCCAGTTTGGAAAAGCCGCCACCGGGATATATAACAATGGCTGCTCCTGTTGCCTTGTCATTGGACGGCAGATGGATAGTCAGTCCCGGTTGGTCTGTAGTCTCCGTCCCTTTGGCCTGGGGAGCACCGTCTGGCCACAGCAATACCGAGGAATCGTGAAGCTGATTATTTCCCATAGCGGACATTGATCCCATCATCAAACAGAGAATGTACAAGAGTCTCATTATCTTACCGCCGTTGGCCATAGGTACCTTGTATAGATGAGTATCACCCAGGTCCTCGAACTTAGCGAGCGCTTGATCCGGTGACCATGGCATTCATGGCATAATCTGTGGTCCGCAACACGAGCGATCTGTCTTTCATGGATAAGCTGGAACAACGCATTGCCGAGAAAGAATCCTGGACCTTCCGGGAGTGTGTAGGGTTGGCCGCGGAGCTCAATGTAAAGACGCGCATGGTGATACTCATGGTGCACCAGTTAGGAAAAACCTACATCGATAGTGAAATCGACAGCGAAAAGGGCGCATCACCCAGAAAATAGACTTGGCGCCTAGTCGTAATCCGCCGCAGGTTCTACCGGCTCAACACCCGTTTCGGTTCGTGCTTCATTGAGTTCCGCCGTCACCATTCGTGACATAAAGGCTGTTGCAGCACCCAACATCACCATATCAAATCCCTGCTTGAGGAAACGCTTGGTCAGTTCTACGCTTCCTGTGTGGATACCGACGTGAATGCCGTGCTTCCGCGCGGTCTCATAGATGTGGTTCACAGTCTCTACGTGCTTTGGATGGTCAAAATCACCCATGGGGTTAAGCCCAATCGCGTACGCCAGATCTGAAGGTCCAATGTAAATAGCATCCAGACCAGGGGTTGAACAGATGTCATCCAGGTTTTCGAGTCCTTCTGAGGTTTCAATCATGGCAATGCAAAGAATCTCATCGTTGGCATACTTGGGATAGCCCGGACCGCCGTAGCTCGCTGCCCTAATTGGTCCGAATGAGCGAATACCGTCCGGGGGATAGCGACAGGCAGAGACGGCTTTCTCAGCCTCTTCTTTGTTGTTAACTAGCGGAACAATCACGCCATAGGCCCCGGCATCCAGCGCTTTCATGATGATGTAAGGTTCGTTCCACGGCACCCGAACAATGGGTACGGTGTCCGTGGTTGAAATGGCAGGTAGCATGTTGCGAACATCATTATAATCAAGCGCACCGTGCTGCATATCCATGCACAGCCAATCGAAACCGAGCCCAGCCATGGTTTCAGCAACGTGAACCGAGTCGACATTCAACCAGCCCCCCAGCGTCTGTTTGCCTTGTTTCCAGGCGTGCTTAACGTGATTAGGTCGCATATTTACTCCTCTTTACTTCGTTTAGGTAATGTTTCAGGCCGTGCGTCACACCGAATTGGTTGCAGTTACCTCCAAGACGTCTCGTGAGGTGCGGCCCTCAGGTGAGGAAGCGCTGCCGCTCCGGTGAGTCGACGATGGCATGATGATGGAATTCAGGGAATACTCGTCTAGTATTAAAGAATCAAACTCGGATTAACGACATGGCAAAAAGACGCTTCAACCCACCAGATTTAGCAGATGCCACCGAAGAAACGGTTGGTCCCTATAAGCTGGCATTGGTGTACCGCCATATCACTAATGATGAGGGACCCACGGTCCATGTATTTGGTCCAGTTAACGGTGAAGAGCGTGAGATCCTGCGCTTCGACTGTTTCAAAAACGGCCCACATTATCACAAGGGTATTTCCTACCTGGACGAACCGGTCACGATGATCGACGCGCCGGACTCCCTCGCCTGGGTGATGGAAGAACTTGGACAACGTTTTCCTGACTACCTGACAGAGTCGCAGATTGAAAGTGAACTGCCAGAAAACTGGCAGGCGAAGACGGCAAGCGCTATCGAGACTTTCAAGGCTAAAGCGAAGGAGTGGTAGTGATTGGTGACTACAGTTAAACGGGCCCGTCAGCGATACGTCGGTATCGTTGCTCGTGCGGCGATGCAGTCTTGACCGCCCATCTTGAACTCCCTGCAAATCAGCGGCCTGTTTCGATAGATCATGCAGCGCATCGTATTCCGGTCCAGTGCCGCGCACCAGCCATCATCGAGACGGCGCATAGTTCTGCCACCCCATTGGTCGGTCTCGATGAACCTTTCAGGTACGCCGGTTTCGGAAATCAGCATCACCTCCTGGCGACAGCAGGCGGCGACGCAGGTAGAGCAACTGGTCATAGACGGAGTATCGCAGACAAAACGGTCATGCCCAAACCCACCAAGGTAGGCTTCGACCCCTTCCGCTGAGGGGCGGACACGGTCACAGGAGTTAATGGATGCCACCTACGTGAGGAAGGCCTAAGTGAGAACAACCAGGCTGCAAAGGACGCGTTATATAACGACGTTGGCACTACTGTGGACGTTGGCGGTGCTGCGTGTCCAGGCAGACGAGGAGTCCTGGCCTCGCGCCTGGTTTGAGCCTGTAAAAACGGCTGGTGAACTGGGTATCACGAATTTCTCCCAGAGCCCTATGCTGGATTCGCGCGGCCTGCCACCAGTTAAAGACCGATTGCCCGCTGATCCCGTCGTCGTTGTTCCGCTGGAGGGAATAGGACGATATGGCGGCATGGCGAGAGTCACCCGTGATGAATGGTTGACGTATCCCAATGTTGAGGGTCTGGTGGCGATCTCGGCAGACCTGAGTACGCCGCTGCCGAACCTCGCTGAGTCCTGGGATATCAGCCCGGATGGCCGATCGATTACGATCAAATTGAGAGAGGGCATCAAGTGGTCCGATGGTGTCCTGCTGACCAGCGATGATTTTGTGTTCATGTTCAACGACCTTCTCCTGAACAAGGAGTATTCTCCCGTTACTCCGCAGGAGGCCCGGGGAGGCAAGGTGGTCAAGGTCTCCGATTTGGTCTTTCGCTACGAGTTTGATGAGCCCAACCCGCTGTTCGTCAACATGCTGGCCAACACGGCTAACCGCATATATGTGCCCAGCCACTTCTACAAAAACTTCCACCCGGATTATGTCGATCGCGCCGAACTCGAGGACAGGATCAGCGCCAGACATTTTGTCTCCTGGATGGCGTTTATCACCGCCTGTCGACGTCAGCTGATTGCCGAGAGCGCCGACGCCCCGACGCTGGATTCGCATCGGATCGTCGAACGTACCCCGACGCTGGTTCGTCTGGAACGTAACCCCTACTACTTCAAAATAGACCCCGCTGGTCAGCAACTGCCCTACATTGACCGAATCGAGTCGACCGAGGTGAGCAACCAGGAGATTATTCAGACCATGGCCGCTACCGGCCGCCTGGACTTCTCCGCCTTTCACCTGAAGACGCAGAATATTCCGTTGCTGAAGCTGGGCGAGCAGACCGAGGACATTCGGGTTCTCATCTGGAATCGCTCGGCGGCGAGCGATGTGGTCCTGCAGATGAATTACAACTACCCCGATGCGCGTCTGACAGACCTTTACATGGACCATCGCTTTCGCGAAGCCATGTCACTGGCGCTCAATCGTGAGGAGATGAACGACATCATCTACTTTGGTCGGGGAACACCAAGTCAGGTCACCGCACACCCGAGCAGCAGCATGTTCGATCCGGACTTTGTAACAGCGTACACCCGATACGATCCTGGCCGCGCCCGACAGCTGCTTGACGATATGGGGCTGCAGGACGTTGACAACGATACGTTGCGCGAACACCGGGACGGGACCTCGCTGGTGATTACCCTGGAGTTTGTCGATCGGGAGACGCCGAAGGCGATCTCACTGGAACTGGTCAGTCAGTATTGGCGGGACGTGGGCATTGATCTTCGGTTGAGGCTCATCGACAACAGCCTGCAAAGGGAACGCGCGCTGGCAAACCGAATGCAGATGACTGTGTGGCAGGGTGATCGCAACACGGACATTCTGCTGCCAGTCCGCGCGGTCTGGTGGGCACCGGTGTCCAGTGGGTGGAGCACGGTGATGTGGAATGACTGGGCGCGCTGGTATTCGACGGGCGGCGAAATCGGGACGGAACCACCACCAGATATGAGGCAGCTCCAGGTCTGGTTCGATCAGATGCGAACCGCCCTCGATCCTGCACGCCGCATCGAATTCGGGCGCAAGCTGCTTAAGAGCAACGCCGAGAACCTCTGGACCATAGGTACCGTTGGACTCGCCCCGCACCCCGTCGTTATATCCCGACATCTTCGCGGTGTGCCTGAACAGGGCGTCTGGGGTTGGGCGCATCGCTGGACCATGCCGTACCACCCGGCTACGTGGTATTTTGACAATCCGTGATGCGGGCTCTAGAGAAGGCCTGACCCGAATGGTGTCATCCTGAGCGAAGCGAAGGATCTCGACCTTCGCCTATCGGCTCAGGGTGACCGTACAATGATGCTATCCAGAAGTCGGTCACGGTATTCGGCCATACGTGCTGGATCAACCCGCGATAGATCTTCACATTCACCCGGATCGTTTTCGAGGTCGTAAAGGACGCCGGGGGCCTCTCGGCTGGGATCCCACGTGGCGGTCATGATGTCGCGGATCGCTAGGGTACGGTCATAGTTGTGGATGTATTTGTAACGTCCGTCGAAGATCGCCCTCCAACTCGCGAGTCCGGCTGTGCGTACGTCCCAATCCAAGGTGCCGCCCTCGAGTGCGGGGCGGAGACTACCGCCGTCGAGTGGCCGGTTAGGTTCGATCCCGCCAAAGTCGAGAACGGTTCGCGCCACATCGACGAGATCAACCGGGGTGGCGACGGTATCGCCGGTCACAACGCCGGGGCCGGCAACAACCAGCGGTACGTTCCACGACCCGTGTTCGGGAACATGTTTTTGAAAGCGGTTGTGATCGCCGAGGCTGTCGCCGTGGTCGGACGCGTAGATGACGAGGGTATTCTCCAGCTCTCCACGGCGCTCGATGATGTCGAGAAACCGCCCGAGCCATGCATCAATGTTGCGGATCATCGCGGCGTAATTCCTACGCATTGCGACGTGCAGGTCGGCCGGGTAGTGGTCGTTGTTGACCGGTTGATCGAAGTCGACGTCAGCGAATGCCGCAAGCATCGATTCGGTAACGTCGAGCGGTTCGTGAGGTCCGTTGAAGTTGACCTGCAGGAACCATGGCGATTGCGCGTTTTCGATCAGTGCGGCCGCGCGACCACCGATCCAGTTATCGCAATACGCATCATCGGGCAGCGCCGTCGGTTCGACGTTGATGTAAGCCGCATCGCCGTAGCCGCGGCCATCGAAATCGTCGAGGTGTGTTTGCAGGAGCCCGCGTTCTTCGAGAAACGTTGCATAGGGTTCCGCCAGGCCCCGTTGGTTCGCTGTAATACAATCGTGTTTTCCGGCGCTGTCGACACCGCCCGTGAAGCCGAGGTTGCGAAGGCGGCTCGTTTCGCCTGATCCGTGTTGACCGTCTGCGCCCCAATCCTTGGATTGTTTCAGTAGATCGAACTTGCCACAGGCGAGCACGTCGTAACCGTGGTCGCGGAGATCCCGGTAAATCGTGGCTGCGTCGTCGGAAACGTCGATGTGGTTGTATAGAACGGGCTGCCGGTCGTAGCGGCGTGCCATCGCCAGACAGGAGCGAGCTGGCGAACATAAAGGCGAGGGCGTCAATGCATTCTCGAATGCAACACCGCGTGCCGCGAGGGCGTCGATATTCGGCGTGGCTACTCCAGTTGCGCCGCGGAAACCGAGCCAGTCGCCGCGATGCTGATCGGGGAAGACGAGCAGGATGTTGGGTTTATCAGTCATTGTTTGACCCCTAGTTCATCTAGCTCATCTAGTTCATCTGCCCAGGTACGAAGATCGCCCAGTAGCTGATCCCTTAGCTCAGGATGTTGATCGGCCAGGTTCACTCGTTCCCCCGGGTCCGATTTCAGGTCCACCAGGTTCACCTCTTCGGGCAGGTCGGGGTCGCGAGGAGCAAGTCCTGCTTTGCCATCATCTCTGCCATTGACTGTAAGCTTCCAGTTGCCCTGGCGCACCGCCAGTTGGCTCGCGGCATACTCCCAGAAGAGCTGGTGATGTGGGCTTTCAGCACCGTCGGTGAGAGTCTTCACGTGGCTCTTCCCGTCCAGTTGAACGTCCTCTGGTGGATCGATGCCAGCGAATTCAAGAAAGGTAGGCAGCACATCGAACATCGCGCCTACATCATCGCTAACCTGTCCTTCAGGTATCCGCCCGGGGAAGCTCATAATCGTGGGTTCCCTGATCCCCGCTTCGAGCACGCTGCCCTTGGCTCCGCGAAAGATCCCAGCCGTACCGCCGTAGTACTGGTCCTCGTTGCCGTCAAGCCAGTTCCTGGTTTCACGAGAGGGACCGTTATCGCTGGAGAAAAAGATCATCGTGTTCTCATACTCACCAGCTGCTTTCAGGGCCTTCACGATAGCCCCCACGCCGTCATCCATTGCGCTGATCATCGCCGCCATGATTCTGCGGTCCGGTGGCAGGTCCGGGTAACGGTCTATGTAGGACTTCGGTGCATGCATCGGATAGTGCGGCGCGCTGTAGGGTACATAAAGAAAGAACGGCTCGTCGCTGCCACGCTCGATAAAGTCGACGGCTTTCTCAGTCACGAGTTCCGTGAAGTAGCGGCCGTTTTGCCAGACCTCGCGCTCGTTGTGCCACAGATCGTGCGTAGGGTTGATGCCTCGCCAACCGCCGTGATAGTAGATGTGCGAGTAGTAATCCACGCAGCCCGCAAGAAATCCGAAGAATTCATCGAAACCGTGGGCGTTGGGGCGACACTCATCAGCAACACCCAGGTGCCATTTTCCAAACATCGCCGTCCGATATCCGTGCGGCTTGAGTAATGTGGCGATCGTTTTTTCAGTTGGCGGCAGGCCAGGCGTACTTTGCTTGCTGCCTCCCGGTTTCGCTCGCTGTCCAGCCAGCACGCGTGACACGCCAGTTTTGTGTGGGTAACGTCCGGTTAAGAGGGATGCCCTCGATGGTGAACACACCGGTGAGTTCGAGTACCAGTCGGTGAAGCGTACGCCCGACTCGGCCAACGCGTCCAGGTGGGGTGTTGAAATTGAGTCAGACCCAAAACAGCCCAGGTCGCCGTATCCGAGATCATCCGTATAAATGACAACCAGGTTGGGTCGGTCTTTCATTCACTGCTCCCCTTGTTTGTATAGGTATATTGACGACTAAAGCCATGAGTCCCTCATCATATCGAAAGTTCCGGAAGTGCGCGTGTGCAACGTCTGTTTATCACTCAAACCCGAATAGGAATCGAGCATGAGCGATACGTACGAATCCATTGAATACACATGCGGCGATCGAATCGCACGCATCACCCTTAATCGGCCGGAGAAGCGCAATGCACTGAGCTATGAACTCCGGCGTGAACTTGTCGACGCGCTGCGCACTGCTGAGCGGGACGACGAGGTCACGGTAATCCTTATTGACGGCGCGGGCCCCTCGTTCTGCAGTGGCTATGACGTCACCCCGAATGAGGATCGAGGCACCCCGCCTGAAGGCTGGGTGAGTTCCAGGCATTTCGACTCATGGACCGATCAGTTCGCACGCAGCTGCCTTCGGGACTGGCTGACGATGTGGGATCTGCTGAAGCCGGTGGTGGTCAAGGTTCACGGTTACTGTCTCGCTGGCGGTACCGAGATCCTGTCGATGGCCGACATCGCCTTCGTCGCTGATGATGCCTCGATCGGGTATCCCCCGATGCGCGGTCAGACCACCCCGGATACGCCTTACTTCCCCTGGAAGATGACCATGGCGCAGGCCAAGTACCTGCAGCTGACTGGCAACTCGATCTCCGGCAAGGAGGCAGCGGACATGGGTTGGGTCGCGAAATCCTTTCCATCGGCGGAGCTCGATGCATCAGTCGAAAGCGAGATCAGGGCACTGGCAAGCATCGCACCGGATCTGCTTGCGGCAAACAAACAACAGGTCAATCAGGCATACGAGATCATGGGTTTCCGCACGGCCCTGCAGACCGGTTGGCAGTGGCATGCACTAAGTGGCCATGTGCGACCGGGCGCGGGAGATTTTGCCAAGATCTCCCGTGAGGAGGGACTGAAAGCAGCCATCGAGTGGCGTGACGCGGCGTTTAAAGCTGAAGGACTGTAGACTGTAGAGATAGATACATTACCGGTGCCAGCATCCGGCTGATGACCTGAGGATTACCACATGATTTATGGCAACGTAGAGCTGCACAACATCGACGAAGTCGTGGACGTTGGCGAGTCCGTCAGGCTTCAAAGAGTGCAGGAAGCAGTCCGACTGAAACTGAATGTAAATGCCCAGGAGAAAGTGCTCAGCCCAGCCAATGCGGAGATTCGATTTGTTTGTGAGGGGCCTTCCGTTCGTATGACCCTGTCTTCTGAAGGGGAAACGGATGCGGCGATATTCTATGGTCCTTTTCAGGGTAAACAGGCGCTGGTTATTGGCGCAGAGCCCCAGGTTGTCGAGCTACCCGCTCAGGCTGACCGGCTTGCCCGAATGCCCGAGGAACACGGCAAGGGCATGGCCTTTTCACCGAAAGTCTGTCGCATCATGCTGCGCGGCGCGCCACTGCGAATTCATAAGATCAAAGGGGATGTCAGACCCCCGACAGCCGGGGAAGTGCCCGCGCTCAGGTACCTTGCTTACGGGACGTCAATCACTCACGGCAATGCGGCAACAGGCCCGCATCTGACCTATGTCGCTCAGGTCGCCCGCCGGTTAAACGCCGACCTTCTCAATCTCGGACTGGGCGGGGCGGCACATTGCGAGTTTGAAATCTCGGATTACATCGCCGCCAGGAAGGACTGGCACTTTGCAACCCTGGAGCTCTCCGTCAACATGGTTGGCGCAGTCTTTTCTCTGGATGATTTCTATGAACGGGCGTCGTACATGGTGAACACGGTCGCAGGATCGGACACCTCACGCCCGGTGGCGTGCATCACCATTTATCCGCACCATCGCGATATTGATGATTCGTTCAATAAAGCGGATCAGAAGGGGCGCCCGGAAGAATACCGGCAGAAACTGCGGGACGCAGTTGCAGCCTGTCCGCACCCCAATGTTCATCTTTTCGAAGGCTCCGATATTCTCCAGGACATCGGCGATTTGACCAGCGACCTGCTCCATCCCGCGGATAACGGCATGATCCAAATGGGAGAAAACCTTGCCCGGAAATTGAGACCGCTTATAGAGCGCCTTGAATGAGGAGCGGTCTTTATTCTCGCTGCTGGATCAGATTATCCAGCGCGACTGTGCGTTCGTTATCCTCACCCATCATCTCAACTATCCAACCCCGAATATAGACGAGATCAAGGTCGTCACCCTGTACCTCGATCAGCTTCTCGACGTCCAGGAGATCCTTGGGCCTAAAAAACATGAGCTTGAAAACAGCGATTGATTCTGCGGACAAATAAGCTGCCTCGCCAAGTGCACTTTTTACCCGTACGGTTTTCTGCATCGCTTCCCAGGAAAACGGAATACTTGGCGTAAAAAGGTCAATGCGCAAACCGGAATGCCAACCGATAATTACGTCTCCCTGTCGATCTCCACCCGAATGGTGATGGCTGCGAGATTTTGGGAAACAACGCTGCGGCGAAGGTTCTGCCGCAACTGTTGACCGCCCTACGGTAAGAGCACCACAAAATCTCGAGCCAATCTGGGAAACAGGAGTTGTGATAACCACCTTTTTGGGGCGTTTGATCTGGTTATCGGCAACGAGCGAACGGAAGCGAGTGACGCAAAGAGCGCCGGGGCCTTATCTATCAGTGCGCATGGATCGATAACACCGCGGGCAAATCAGACACCAATTGATCCCATATCCCGGATGGGCTTACTGACCATACCTCACCATTGTCGCTACCTAACAGTACACCTCCGGCTAATTCAGGATTGGGTATTAGCGTAGAGAAGTTTACCGGTGAAGGCGTATGTGACACGTCGCACAATGACTGCCAATTTTCGCCCTGATCCAAAGATTGAAAAAGCATTGCCTGGGCACCGCCATCATCCTGATAGCGAGAACCAGGTGTGGGCACGCTCGCCACCGTAAGCGCGTACGGTGGTCGTGAATCAATACACATCGGTCGCGCATAGCGAGGTGTCACGCCCCGCCAGACATAAGACCAATGGGCGCCTGCATCGGTTGAGCGAAACACTCCCGCATTGCCTTCCACCATTTCGGCGAGACCATCGAAGCGCCCATAGCCGGTCGAGACAAACAGTGTGTCTGGATCATCGGGTTGAGCAACCATCGTATGAATGTCAGGGTTATCGCCTGGCAAGCCCAAAGTCCACACCGCACCCCCGTCAGCGCTGTGCATAATGCCACCCACTTCGACGCCAACCCAAAGTCGACTTGGGTCACTCGCATGAGTAACGATTGCGCACGCCTGAGCAGGTCGGGGCGGGTCCGAAGGTAAACACCAGATCTCTGCCTCGGGAGATGCGGTAAAAGACTCGAAACCCTGCCAACTCAGCCCCTCATCGGTACTTTTAAAAACAGCGGCAGGTGCGGTACCGGCAATAAGATCATTGACTGCAGTCCTTTTTATCTGGCGTACCCCGTACTCCTGCAGGCCGCTTAAAGACCAATGCAAACCCGCGGCATCAGCGCGGTATACACCGGCCCTTGTACCTGCGAGCAAGCCATCGCTGGTCGCAATGATTGTTTTCACGCCGCGACACGCTAACACTAACTTTGGGTCCGCGCCGTCTAATCGCCCGTCTACTGAATAGATGCCGTGGCTTGTACCAATTGTTAGTTTCAAATCACACTTCTCTTCTTAAAGCTACTGCTCGTAGGAAGGTAGACGTTGGTCTCGTTGGCGTCCGCACGCGAATAGGCGAATAGAACATTCGGATGTTCCGGGGTCTCATTTGCAAGAGTGCATGTCGTTAGTGTCCTTACGCCGTCAGTCTTTCGAAATCCAGCTTCTTCAGTTGACTCAACTTCGAACGTTTCTCAGCGTGATAAAGATCATAGTTGGTTTGCATGTTTAACCAGCTTTGAGCGGAGCCACCAAGCACCTTTGATAAACGAATGGCCATTTCAGGGCTGATATTGCTCTGGCCGTTTACCAGTCTATTAAAGGTCGGGCGTGCGACACCCAGCTTGCTAGCTATTTCACTGCGAGAAATCTTGTCTGCATAGGGATCCAGGTAAACCGATTGTATAAATTCACCCGGATGGGGTTGATTGTGTTGTCTCATTAGTGATGGTCCTCGTAATTGACGATAAATGCATCACCATCTTTGAATTTAAAGGTTACTCTCCAGTTGCCACTGACTTTGATCGACCATATTCCAGCTTTCTGACCTTTCAGTTGATGTAAGTTCCAGCCGGGTTTGTTCATGTCGTCGACATCGATAGCAGCGTTGAGCATGGCAAGTTGCATTCTTAACTTATTTCTATGTTTGGACTGAATTCCACGAGTGGAATTGGAGACAAAAACCTTCTCCAATCCCTTGTGTTTAAAGTCCTTGATCATTCAAGGAGTGTAACGCATAACGCAACGAGCAACAAATCATCTGACGACTGGGCATTCCAGTCACTGCAGTCGAGCAACACATGATCAAAGCGATCGCCCATCTCAGCGATCGTCTGGCGGTATAATCGCTTGCTGAAAAAGCGAAGCGCCACGTCTATATTGGGGTCGGAGTAAAGTGCCGGAGTAAATCTAAAACCTAACTGCTAAGTAGACGAGATTTACTCCGACCCCAGGTTAACTAGGATCTGTCAATGGAAACCAAACCCAACATCATATGGGTCAGTTATGAAGACTGCCTGCCATTGTTTGGCTGCTATGGCGACAACGTCGCCACGACGCCTAATACCGATAGGCTGGCCTCGGAAGGCTGCATTTACCCCAACGCGTTTTCCTCGGCGCCGATCTGCGCGCCGGCCCGCGCGGGTGTCATCACGGGGATGTATCCCACCAGCATCGGTGCCCACAACATGCGCATCAGTCAGCCGAGACTGGATGGCGCGGTCCGGCCGAATCACTACGACGCGCCCACCCCCCATTTCGTGAAGTGTCTGGGCGAGTATTTCAGACGAGAAGGCTACTACTGTTCGAACAACGCCAAAACAGACTACCAGTTCACTGCACCGTTTGCGGCATGGGATGATTGTACCGAGGGCGCACACTGGCGCGACCGGCCGGACCCAACCATGTCATTTTTCGCGGTGTTCAACCCCGAGTACACTCATGAGTCCGGCATGTGGGAGGATATGCGCTCGAGACCCGTTATGGTAGAACCGAAACCGGCGTTCGAGGCACTTACCGACCCGGATTCGGTTGAGGTACCACCCTATTTTCCGGATACGCCGCGGGTCAGAAAGAGCATCGCCAAAAACTACGACAATATTGCGCAGTGCGATAAGGTGATGGGGCAACTGCTCGAGCAGCTCGAAGAGGATGGCCTGGTTGATAATACGATCGTCGTGCTTTGGAGTGATCACGGACCGATGCCAAGAGGCAAACGGCATCTCTACGATTCAGGCATTCACTCGCCCATGATCGTTCGCTGGCCGGGGCAAATTGACCCGGGCACCACCAACGAACGCCTGGTCAGTACGGTTGATCTTGGCGCCACCATGCTGAGCGCCTGCGGCATTACCGTACCACCGCATATGCAGGGCCAGGCATTTCTTGGTGATCAGGAAATGCCTGAACGGCAATACACCTTTGCGTCCTTGGACCGCAGCGACATGGATCACGAAATGGTCCGGGCGGTGCGCGACAAACGCTATAAGTACATCAAGAACGGGTTTCCTGAGAAACCCTATCTCGTGTGGAATCGGTTCCGCAATAATCATCCCATCATGCAGGAATGGTACCGCTGCTGGCTCGAAGGCTCGCTCAACGAAACACAGTCCGTCATGTTCGCCGACAAGCGGCCGGTAGAAGAGCTTTACGATACGAACGCGGACCCCCATGAGATTAACAACCTTGCAGGAGATGACGACCACATCGAAGTGTTGGAGCGTATGCGCAAGGAACTCGATGCCTGGCAGAAGGAAACCGGGGATCTGGGCCTGATTGAAGAAAGGGTGTTGAAGAATCTTCACTATCCCGACGGAGAAAAGCCGGTGTGCCGAGAGGCAAGCTGCCTGATGTTCACTGCGGACTCATACGGAGAGGATCGTGCCCCGGATGCGTTCGACCTGCCGCAGCTTCACAAACTACAGCTGTTCAGCGGAACCCCGGGATGTAGTATCTCCTATACCGTGGATGAGGGAGAAAACGCTTTCTGGCGGATATTCACCACACCCCTTAGTTTGCCCGTTGGTAATAATCGCTTGCGCACGGTGGTCTCGCGGATTGGCTACCAAAACAGCGAAGAAAAGGTGTATGAAATAAACGTAGAAGCGGGGTCGGAGTAGAGCCGCCGTCACCCTGGGGGTGACCCCTCGTCATCCTGAGCCCTAGGCGAAGGATCTCGCTGTAAGAGACAAGCCAGATCCTTCACTTCGTTCAGGATGGCGGTAAGAATTCGTTAACACCCATCCTGGACGTTCCTATCAATGGCTATCACTCGAAATTCCGCTCGAGTGAATCCCGCTCCGATACGTTCTTGGTAACTCGACTTCCTTTCAGGGTAGCCGCTGCTGAACCTGCCTCCCGTTTAACAATGTTGAACTGATTTCCGTAACGAAAAATCTCAACCTAATCGCCGGGTTTGATATCCAATTCTTCACAACCTGCGACTGGTAACGTTATCTGACGTTTTGAGCTTACTCTCGGCATAGCTCGCCTCTTTATCTTTATATTATCTATAGGTAAAGATACGCGTGGTGTAGGAAAACCGCCGTCCCAATTGTAAAGCTGGTTTGGGTAATGCCTTTAGCGTGACCTATAATCCCTTGTCTTAGCTATTGGGATTACTTGCGATGATATTGCGTATTGGTATCAACGGTTTCGGTCGGATGGGCAGGCTGACCATGCGGGTGCTGTTTGATCGGAGTGACGTTGAGGTTATTCGCATCAACGATCCTGCCGGCGATGCACAGACATTGGCTCACCTGTTGAACTTCGACTCAGTGCACGGCCGCTGGAAAGAAGAAGCCCAGGCCCGGGATGATGCCATTGTCGTTGGCGCGAGTCAGATCACCTGTACGCGGAACCAGGCCATCAACGACACGGACTGGTCGGGCTGCGATCTGGTGGTTGAGGCGTCGGGAAAATTCAAAACCAAAGCTGAACTCGAGGACTATCTGGTTCAGGGCGTTAAGCGCATAGTGGTAACGGCGCCCGTCAAGGAAGCGGGTGTCCTCGATCTTGTTATGGGCATAAACCACCAGCTATACGACGGCACTCAGCGACTGGTTACTGCGGCATCCTGCACCACCAACTGCCTGGCGCCTGTCGTCAAAGTCATTCATGAAGCGCTGGAAATACGTCATGGTTCTATGACCACCATCCACGACATCACTAACACGCAATCGATTCTTGATACCCCTCATAAGGACTTACGCCGCGCCCGTGCCAGCAGCATGAGTCTCATCCCTACGACTACCGGTTCCGCAACAGCTATCACGCATATTTTTCCGGAGCTTCGAGGCAAGTTAAACGGGTATGCCATTCGAGTACCTCTAGCCAATGCTTCGTTAACGGATTGTGTGTTTGAGGTCGCGCGCGCGACCAGTGTTGAAGAGGTCAACGCGCTGTTGCGTGACGCAGCGGAGGGTGACCTCAACGGAATTATGGGATATGAAGAACGGCCCCTGGTCTCTATCGACTATCGTACTGATCCACGCTCCTGTGTGATCGACGCGCTCTCGACCATGGTGATCAACGATACGCAGGTTAAGTTGTACGCCTGGTACGACAACGAATGGGGGTATGTGAATCGGGTTGCCGACCTGGTCAATTTGGTTGGGCCGGACGCCATGCAATGAGTTCACTGGCGCAGCTCAGCCCCGATGCCCGCCAGTATCTGCTGGTTACCGGTAACTACTGGGCGTTCACGCTCACCGACGGTGCGCTGCGCATGCTGGTGGTTCTGCACTTTTACTCGCTCGGTTACAGCCCGTTCGAGATTGCCATGCTGTTTCTGTTTTACGAGTTCTTTGGTGTCGTCACCAATCTGATCGGTGGCTGGCTCGGTGCCCATGCGGGACTTAACCGGTTGATGCACATGGGGCTCGGGTTGCAGGTGGTGGCACTGGCCATGCTGCTGGTGCCTGACTCGCTGCTGACCGTTGCCTGGGTGATGGCGGCGCAAGCGCTGTCGGGCATTGCCAAGGATCTCAATAAGATGAGCGCCAAGAGCGCTGTAAAACTCCTGGTACCGGACGAGGTTCAGGGGCAGCTCTATCGGTGGGTGGCTTTTCTGACGGGATCCAAGAATGCACTCAAAGGTGCCGGATTTTTCATGGGCGGATTACTGCTCACATTCCTGGGCTTTAAGACCTCGATTGCCGTCATGGCATTTGGGATGCTCGTGATCTGGATTGCCGCTATTTTCACGCTGAAGCGGGATCTCGGTAAGGCGAAGAAGAAACCGGCGTTCATCGAGTTGTTCTCTAAGAGTGCCAGGATCAACGCACTATCGGCAGCGCGCCTATGTCTGTTCGGTGCCAGGGATGTCTGGTTTGTAGTGGCGCTACCGGTCTACCTGGCCTCGGTATTTGGCTGGGATCACTGGGCCGTCGGGGGTTTTCTGGCCCTATGGATCATAGGCTACGGCATCATCCAGGGATTCGCTCCCTCGATAACCAGACAGGACCGTGGCGTCCCGGATGGTCGGGCTGCTTTTCACTGGGCGTTGCTGCTCGCAGGTATTCCGCTCGGTATTGGTTTGTTCTTGTACTTTAGTCCGGTGGTGTTGCTTGGCGGCTTGTTGCTGTTTGGGGTTGTGTTCGCCGTTAATTCCTCGTTACACAGCTACCTGATTGTGCGCTATGCCGATGCTGATGGTGTCTCGATGGACGTGGGCTTTTACTACATGGCGAACGCCATGGGTCGACTGATGGGTACCGTTCTGTCGGGCTATATCTACCAGGCCCATGGATTGGCTGCCTGTCTGTTCTTTTCATTCGTGCTGGTCGCGTCCGCAGCTGCTCTTTCGCTTCTATTACCCGCCAACGAGGCCTCTCCAGAAAGTAGTTAACAAATTGACCTGGCTCAATTCAACATCCAGCACGCCATGGCAGAGTGTGATTACTACAAAAACTTAGAGGATAAGGTGGTAACAAAGTGAGTGGCGAAAACACCCTGGCAGTACAAATGGTTGACGATGAATGCTCGCCACATCAGACCCTGCATTAATCCGTTAACCCACATGGATGCGATGTACAGTACGGTACCGATGGTCGACAGCCAGAAATGCAGGTCGATTAACCGGGTGCTGTACATTTCACCCTGTTTCTTGCCGTAGAGGATGGGAATCAGGTGGTACATCGCGCCAATGGATATCATCGCTACCCAACCAGCGCGCCTGAATGCACATGTCCAATGGTCCAGTCCGTGTAATGTGACAGTGCGTTAACAGATTTGATCGACATCATCGGACCTTCAAAGGTAGACATACCGTAGAAGGACAGGGATACCACCAGGAATTTCAGAATTGGGTCTGTTCGAAGTTTGTCCCAGGCACCGGACAGTGTCATGATCCCGTTGATCATGCCACCCCAGGATGGTGCAAGCAGAATAAGGGACATCACCATCCCAAGGCTCTGCGCCCAGTCGGGTAGGGTGGAGTAGTGCAGGTGATGCGGTCCAGCTCACACATATACCGCGATCAGCGCCCAGAAGTGCACTACGGACAGTCGGTAGGAGTAAACAGGGCGTTCTGCCTGTTTGGGTACAAAGTAATACATGATGCCGAGAAAGCCCACGGCATTGTGGCCATACCACCACTGGACCATCGCATCGACGCTACCTGCATAGATCGAATAGGATTTTGTCGGAGTGACGGGAATCGCCAGGCTGTTGAATATATGCAATATCGCGACAGCGATAATAAATGAAGAGAAAACCAGTTAGCCACATAAATGTGGCGGGTCTTGCGCTTCAGAATCGTGCCGAAATATACAATCGCGTAAGCGACCCAAACGACGGTGATCAGGATATCAATCGGCCATTCAAGTTCTGCATATTCCTTTAAAGTAGTCAGCCCCAGGGGAAGGGTAATGGCGGCAGATAGAATCACCAGTTGCCATCCCCAGAAGACAAAAGCAGCCAGCCCATTTGAGAACAGCGGCGTCTGACACGTTCTCTGCACTATATATAGGGACGTACCCATCAGGGCACATCCGCCAAAAGCAAAAATCACCGCATTGGTATGCAGTGGCATCAGCCGACCAAAATGGAGCCAGGGGAGATCAAGGTTTAAGACGGGCCATGTCATCTGGGCGGCGATTATCACGCCCACCAACATTCCAACAATCCCCCAGACAACTATCATCAGGGCGAACTGTTTGACCACCTTGTAATTGTAGTCCTGCATACTTCACTACCGTTAAGGGTTAAGTGAAGATTAGCAAAACAACAATAACGAAATGTTGACCTAGATCAGGTGATGCAACATTCCGTAGTTATCTAATTATCTAGTTACCTAGGCCTGATTGAGTGCCTGTTCCAGATCCGCAAGGATGTCCTCTTCATGCTCGATCCCAACACACAGTCGTACCATGCCCTGGGTTACCCCGGCATTGGCCTGTTCTTCCTCGGTTAACTGCCTGTGGGTGGTCGATGCCGGATGACACGCCAGTGATTTTGCATCGCCGATATTCACCAGGCGTTTAAACAGTCCTAGCGCATCGTAAAAGCGAACAGCTGCATCAAATCCGCCTTCGACTTCAAATGTCAGTAAGGAAGCAGGTACGCCACCGCAGTATTTTTGTGCCAGACCGTGATACTGATCATCAGGCAGGCCCGCGAAGCTGACAGAAGTGACCTTGCTATGGCTTTTCAGGTAATTGGCTACCGCCATCGCATTGCTGCAGTGCCGCTCCATACGCAGTGACAAGGTTTCGATGCCCTGCAGGATCAGAAATGCGTTAAACGGTGAGATACAGGAGCCGGTATTACGCAATGGTACTGTTCTGGCTCTGCCAATGTATGCTGCCTCACCCAGAGCTTCTGTATAGACAACGCCATGGTAGGAGGGCTCAGGTGTCGTCAGCATAGGAAATTTGTCGGCGTGATCGGCCCATGGAAAAGTACCACCATCTACAATGATGCCACCCAGGGAATTACCGTGCCCACCCATATACTTGGTGAGCGAGTGTACGACGATGTCGGCGCCGAATTCGATTGGTTTGGTCAGAATTGGCGTTGAGACGGTATTGTCCACAATCAGTGGAACGCCATGATCGTGAGCAATCTTGGCAATTGCTTCAAGGTCGACGATGTTCCCGGCGGGGTTGCCAATGGATTCGCAGAATACTGCTTTCGTGTTGTCGTCAATCTTTGCAGCGATGCTCACCGGGTCATCTCCGTCTGCAAAACGACACTCGACACCCTGCTTGGGCAGCATGTGAGCGAAGAGGGTATAGGTACCACCATAGAGTTGCGGTGTGGTAACGATATTTGAGCCAACTTCCGTGATATTAAGAATCGAATAGTTGATCGCTGCACTACCTGCACTCAATGCAAGGCCGCCCACACCACCTTCAAGATCCGCTACCCGTTGCTCGAGCACATCGGTTGTCGGGTTCATGATACGTGTATAGATATTACCGGGCACTGCCAGATTGAATAGATCGGCACCGTGCTGGGCGTCGTCGAATTCATAGGCGACGGTTTGATAGATGGGTGTCGCTACCGCGTGTGTGGTGGGATCAGTTTCGTATCCGGAGTGGATTAGTTTGGTTTCGTCACGCATGTCTTTTAACTCCTGTTTGTTTTTCGTACGTTGGCGCGCGAGCGCCGTTTTAATATCGTTAGATAAAATAAGCTATTGGTTCTTCGTGAGGAATCACGGCGTCAGTAAGATCGCCAGGTTCTCTCCCGCAAAGGTCGAGTCAACGGCCTTTTGTATGTCGCTGAAGTGCATGGAGTCTGACAGTAGCGGCGTCGGATCCATTTGTTCATTGGCCAGCAGGTGGACGGATAGCTTGCCATTAATTCTGTTCTGTCCGTATCTTCCTGCCATGATGCCGCTCATCACCAGTTGCTTGTGAAGGAAGATTCCCGGGTCGATTTCTGTACGTGGCATAAATCCTGCCAGCACGATATGTGTCCCGAGTTTTGACATCTGTATCGCCTGGTCGAGTACTTCACCCTGTCGTGCTGCGAGGATGACAACATCCGGGCCCTGGACTGCCGGATGATCCGACAACGGGTTGGGGATGAGTTCCTTGACTGCCGCAACGACGTCCACGTCGCGTGCGTTGAGCGTGTGGTTGGCACCGACCTCCAATGCTTTCTCGAGATGTCCTTCGTGAACATCAATCGCGACGATCGGCGCGGCACCTGCTACCTTCGCTGACATAATCGCCAGTAGTCCGATCTTGCCGGCACCAATGATGACCGCGGACTGACCAGGTTTTACGCCGCTTGCTTCAACGGCACCGAAACCTGTGTGTAATGGTTCGACGAAAACCGCCTGTTCGTCTGGCACTTGTTCCGGCAGTTTTTGCACACCTCGGGTGGGTGAAACAAAGTAGTCGGCCCAACAACCGTAGTTGCCAGTGAACGAAATGGGGACGGCGCGATCGCCTACTTCCCAGCCGCTAACGCCGGGTCCGACTTCCACCACCTCGGCGACAAACTCATGCCCTCTGATGAGCCCGGGTTCTATGTCGCCGTGAATGGAATCGAGATACTCAAGATCGCTGCCGCAGATGAGTGAACATCGTGTTTTCAGTAACAGACTATCGAGCTCGACGGTGGGCATAGGCACATCACGATACTCCATCTTGCGTCTTTCCCCGGTGGCTACACATGCCTTCATCCTGGCCTTCCTGATCTGACTAAGAGAGGGCGCATGATAGGCATGGATGGTCGGTAGAGACAAGGACCGCGGTGTTCAGAAAGCGCAAGGAGTGTCTGCCTAGTCTTACTCCACGCGCATGTCCACGGAATGAATAACACCGGTAAACCGGAAGGGTGCCTGGTAAACATTGGTGATAGGAGAATCCCAGTCATGACCGATATCCGTGCCACGCATGCTTGTCATTGAAGTGGTATCAGCGATCTCGACTGATGCAATCGTCTGGCCTTCCGCCATCAGCGTAAATAGCCCTGTGTTGTCAGTGTTAGGCTCAAATGCAATGCCTACTGAGATACGCCCGGTGGGTAGCGGGGATGGGGCGCGACAGACGGTTGCGTCACCCCGAACCGTGTGGGCGATATACAGTGCACCATCCTGAATAAACAGTGAGAATCCATTCATAAATGAACCCTGGGAATAGATCACGCCTTCGGTATCTGCCTGAATTTGCACGTCAGCGCTCAATGTCCATTTTCGTGCGGCAACTGCCGGGGACTGCTTATTTGAAATATGACCTATAGGAGGGAAGTATCGGTAGCTTCGCGCGCCGCTTTGACCCTTGGGTTCGCGTCCGCCAGGGCGATCGTCCATGGGCAGGACGCCATGACGTTCGGCCTCCTTCCACCACAGCTCGATCATTTCTTTTAAACGATCCGGCTCTATCGCTGCCAGATTATTGGATTCCGAGAAGTCTTCATCCAGGTGATACAGTTCCCATTCGTCGTCGTCGTAATCGTCATTGAACTCGTGCCGGGTGACTGCTTTCCACCCGTCCTTCCAGAGACCGCGGTTACCCATCATCTCGAAATGCTGGATTGGTTTCCTGGTTGGACCATCTTCCGCGAAAGAATACGCAAGGCTTGTTCCCGCAATGGGCATCTGTTCGTATCCGCGGTACTGTGCCTGCGGCTCTACATTCAGCATCTCGAGAATAGTCGGCGCGACATCGGTGACGTAGTGGAACTGGTTACGAACACCTCCGGTGTCTTTTATCGCTGGTGGATAGTGCACGATCATCGGTACCCGCACGCCACCACCGTGCGTATCCTGTTTGTACCAGCGCAGCGGCGTGTTGCCGACCTGTGCCCAGCCCCAGGGAATGTCGCTGTTACTGAATGGACCGCCTATGTCATCCAGCTTCTCCTGGATCGCATCGAAGTCTTCTTCACGCGGGGGATTGCCCCGCTTTTCGCCAACAGTGCGGCCATCGTTTGTCGCGTTGCGTCGACCATGACCGGCGTTCATGACACCGAAAGGCCCGCCCCCCTGACTGGTACCATTATCGGCGGTAAGGACGACAATGGTGTTATCCAATTGGTCGATGGCGCGCAGATGATCCATCAGGCGTCCGATCTGCGCATCGGTATGCTCGAGGAATCCCGCCCAGGTCTCCTGCAGCCGGCAAACAAAATTTTTCTGGTTCTGGGTCAGCGTCTCCCAGGGTTCAACACCAGGATTATTCGGTGGCAGGCATGTGCCCTCGGGAATGACCCCCAGTTCGATCTGCTGCTGGAAGTATCGTTCACGTAGCACATCCCAGCCTTCATCAAACCGGCCCCGATATTTTTCTATGTAAGCCTTCGGCGCCTGATGCGGGAAGTGCATGGCGCCAGGGGCAAAGTACATGAAGAAGGGTGTGTCCGGCCGAACAGACTTGAGATCATTAACGTATTCTATGGCGTGATCCACCAGGTCTTCGGTGAGATGATAACCTTCCTCTGGGATCCTAGGCGTAGGTACCGGGTGGTTGTCGTGGGTGAGCTGCGGATAGAACTGGTCGGTGGCGCCAGGCAGGAAACCGTAAAAGCGATTAAAACCTCGCTGCAGTGGCCATTCGTCAAAGGGCCCTGCGGCAGAGTCGTCGGTCGGTGGGTTAAGGTGCCATTTGCCCAGCGCAAATGTGACAAAACCTTCATCACTCAGCATTTCGGCCAGCGTTGCCGCGTTTCTACTGATCTTGCCTCGCTGGTTGGGATACCCACTGTCACCGAATCCGGTAATCGTCGAGATGCCCACGGCGTGATGGTTGCGTCCGGTCAGAAGCGATGCACGGCTGGGTGAGCAAAGGGGTGTGACATGAAAGTTGCTATAACGTAGCCCGTTTTCCGCCAGGGCATCCATGTTAGGTGTGTCGATGGTCGAACCATAGCAGCCCAGGTTCGCAAAACCGGTATCGTCCAGGAAGATCAGGACGACGTTCGGCGTGTCTCCTGACGACGCCGGTGACGGCCAGTCGGGTTCTGAATCCTTGTAGGTAGTGCCTATGCGGCCACTAAAATCTGATGCCATGTTTACCTCTGGGTCTTACCTGCTTGTTCGACCTGTATGTCCACGTTGTGTGATCGTATCTATTCTAGACGTGATCAAACGATGCTCCTCACCACTGCTACCACAACGAGCTCACCACGAACGTATCAGACCTCGTTAATATCAAGAATCGCCAGCAGGCTGCGTTCCACGGTCTTCATTTCATCCTCGGTCAGGCGCGTCAGTGGACCGGTGCCGATTCGATTTCTATCCAGTGCGCGAGGCTGGTCAACGACAACCTGACAATCGCTTAGCAGTCTCTCTCGTGCTGCGATCGTGACGCGGAAATGTTTGAAAGCGGTATGCACTCGCGTAGTCATCGGAAGGACGACAACCATGGGTGTGCCCAGGTCATTGAGTATATCTGCCTGCATGATTAAAACTGGTCGGATCTTGCCAATCTCGCTGCTGCGTGTTGGATTGAGATTTGCGGTCCAGATCTCGCCGCGGTGGATTACTGCCACCACGGATCGCTATCTTTATCCAAGTCCCCTTCGATCGCATCGAAGTCTTCTGCAATTTCCAGGGCCTCGCCGTGTAGGTCATTGTTTCCGTAGACGGCCTTCGCCTCCTCAACCATTCTAGTCAGGAAACGGTCCTGGTCGCTTTGCTGCAGGTAGAGCACCACCGCGTCGCGAATTAGCTCAGAGCGCTTCTTCTGCTGGCGGTCGGCCTCAATCTGCAATGCGTCCAGCAGATTCTCAGGCAGTCGAACACTGATATTGCTCATTGTTTGTCACTCACCACTTATTTTCCTACCCAGTAGTATTGTAATACAAATGTAGTACGAACCGTAATATATCATGGGGTCGTATACGCGTCATGATGCTTGAATATCGCCGACTACTTGTCAGTCAATTGACAAAATATCTTGACTAATTTTAATGTAGCTAAAAAATAGTCGGATACTGGAAACGTTGTGAAGATATGAAGCGATACCTGGAAGAAACCTTAATTGAGGACCTTCAACAGAAAATCGTCTTGCTGACGGGCCCGAGACAGTGCGGCAAAACCACTCTATCGCTGATGCTCAGCGACGACTGTCAATACCTGAACTATGATCTCGCAGAACACCGGCTTCTGGTTGCAGAAAAGAGCTGGGATAGAGAAAAATCGCTCATCATTCTTGATGAACTTCACAAGATGGCAAGCTGGAAGTCCTGGCTTAAGGGTATCTACGATGTAGAGGGTATCCCTCCGGGTCTCCTGGTGACTGGCAGTGCAAATCTCACGGCATTCAGAAAGCCCGGCGACTCGCTTGCTGGCAGGCATTTTCAGTTCAGATTGCACCCGCTGGATGTTAAGGAAGCGGTCGGCAACACCGATTTTGACTTGGAAGATGCTTTCGCGAGGCTGCTCAACATCGGTGGTTTCCCCGAGCCGTTCCTGAATGGTACGCAGCGCTATTATAATCGTTGGAAGCGGTCACACGTTGACCTTATCCTGAAGGAAGATTTGATCACGCTCACAGCGGTACGTGATATTCAATCTATCGAGACGCTTATCGAAATGCTGCGCTCACGTGTTGGCAGTACAGTCTCAGCCAATTCTTTGGCCAGAGATCTTCAAAAGAGCCCAAACACAATCAACCACTGGTTGCGGTTGCTCACAGATCTGTACGTTATATTCCCGGTTTTGCCTTACCATCAGAATATTGCCCGGGCATTGCTGAAACAACCCAAGTACTACTTCTATGACAATGGCATGGTCGCGGGCGACGATGGTTCCAAGCTGGAAAACCTGGTCGCCTGCGCATTGCTGAAAGAAATTCATCGCCTGGAGGACGTGGAAGGTGAGGAGCTGGATCTCCATTTCATCCGCGATAAGGACGAGAGAGAAATCGATTTTGTCATCACCAGAAACAGGCAACCGCACCACTTCATAGAAGTTAAGTGGGCGGATCAGAATCTGAGTGCGAATTTGCCTCGATTCTTAAGCAACCGGAAGCTTAAGCGTACTCAAATAGTGGCTGAACTCGAGCAGGCAAAATCCTTTCCAGACGGTGAGAGAGTCGTGCCAGCCCGTAGCTTCCTGTATGACCTGCCGTTGTTGTGAAGCACACTGACAAAAAAAGGGGCGGTCAAATGACCACCCCTTTTAACTACCTGAACTACTATTCAATCGTTATAACAGTTCGGTTAAACACTGGTTACAGTTTCCAGCGAATGCCGGCCTGGTAACGAGTACCGCTGTTGATCGCAGCGTGAACGTGCTTTTGCACGCCGGTACCCAACAGACTGTAGTAGTACACGTTCTCGTCCGTCAGGTTGATCCCTTCTACGCTCAGTGACAGGTTTTCGTTCAGCTGATAGCCGAAAGATACATCCCACTGTACATACTTTTCGACAAAACGGGGGTGTCCTGAGAAGCCACCGTTGATGTCATCCAGGAAGTCGTCACGTAAGTTATAGGATACGCGCCCAGTCCACGGGCCCTTTTCGTAGAACAACGTGAAGTTGATCGTATTCTCGGACAATCCTGGAACGCTGTATGAAGCGCCCGTTTTTTCGTTCTTGAAGTCCGAACCGGAATCGATGTAGGTATAGTTGGCGACTACGCCAAGTCCATCGAACGGCTCTGGAAGAACATCCGCAAAGGTTCGCTGAAATGCAAATTCCAAACCTGTGACCTCTGAACCACCGGTGTTGAGCGGTCTGAAATCGGTCAGGACCAGCGGCTGGCCCGTCGCAGGATCAAGCACACCTGGGAACGGGGTCGGGCTGGGCTGTGACTGGACAAACGCCTCGATGTCCTTGGTAAAGAGCCCAACAGAAGCGATCGAGTAGTCGGCAAAATACCACTCCACTGCAACGTCAAACTGCGTCGCGGTGGTGGGGTCAAGCTTGCCATTGCCGCCACGTGTTGTGCGGGGGTTAGCCTGTACGGTTTGCCGCGGGCTGAGGTCAAGGAACCTGGGTCGGGTCAATACTTTGGCCACCGCGACCCGCACGACAATGTCATCTCTCGGATCAAATCGCATATTCAGAGAAGGCAGTGTCTCCGTGTATTCGTGTCCCACGTCAACAAACTCAGGTGAGCTTAGATTGACTTGAGGCTGGGACGGATCGGTGTAGTCGATACCGATCGGGAAAGTAATTTCCCCAACTGATTGGGTGCTGTTATCCACATAGCGCACGCCAATATTACCGGAATATGGTGTATCACCCATTTCACCACTGAAGGTGAGCATGGCATAAAAAGCATTTCCGTCATCACTGTGATTCAGGTCCTCATTGAAGTTGTCCTGATTGAAAGTAACGACCCCATTTTGGATCACAGCGTTCGTTTTAAACCCTTTCCCAGACAGGATTTCTGCCGTTCGGGTACCAAAGGTTGACTGCAACACTTCATGGTTGGGAATGGGGGTATCAGGATGATTCAAACTAAGTCCTGATTTGAAATCGCCCTCAGCCACTGGGAAAGCGACGATGCCGCCGAAGTCCGCAACCGGCTTATTGATAAAGGCCTTGCTGTTCAGATATCTGGATCTGTCACGGCGATCCTGTCGGTAGGTTCTTACGCCCACTTGAACCGTATCGAGCCAGTCGCCATCAAATTCGTAGGTGGCATCCAATCTGAATTGCGATTGACGATCATCGACCAGATGTCGCTGAAACGACTGTTTTACCACTTTCCAGAAATCAACGTCGGAAAACGGTGAAGACGAGGTAAGAGACGGCAATTTACCCGAGCCGAACTTGTTGTAGGTCATCTGCGCACGGGTGTTGCGCATCAGGGCATCTGTATTGGTAATGGGTGCCTCGGTTTCTGAGAGCGCTGCATCAATGTTGAGCGACAGATTGTTCGTTGCCTGAACCTTCATATTAAGGCCGATATTTGCCGCTTCCGCATCGACCTGCTCGGTGGCGTGCTCGATAAACGCACCTGCGCCGGAAGTCGAGATCATGGTAAATATGCCGGTGCCGTTGTCATCCGTTACAGTGGCATCGGTGACTCGCGGGTGCCCCTGTCCAATTCGCATAGATCGCAGGTGTCGCGCTTCATCGCTCTCGTTGTCCGTAAACAATAGATCGAGCGTTACATCGACGATGTCAGAAGGTTGCCATTGCAGTGCCGAGGAGATATTCAGGCGATCACGGTCGTTGAAATGTAACTGTGCATTGATGTTATTGGGATAATAACCCGTCATCTCCGCACCGTTTACGGTGGTCGTTCTGGGATCGCCAATATACTGAGCATCCAGGAAGTCTGAGCGCAGGAACCGATTGTCCCACTGCGCCGACACCATAAATCCAAGGTTATCGGTTAACACATCGCTGAATACCGCAAATACACCAGGTGCAGTGTCGTCTGACAGCTCATTTCGCGTAGCGTCCACTGACACGGCTACCTGGCGCTTGCCTATCTCAAGAGGTCGGCGTGGCTGCACGTCGATAAAACCACCGAGGCCGCCCTCAACGTGGTCCGCTCGAGGTGACTTGTGTACTTCCACGGCCTGTACGAGGCCAGATTGGAATGCGTGAAAGCCAACCGCACGTGATTTCGTGTTGTTGTTACCCAGCCCATCGTGGCTACCCGGTGCGACGTTTGATGCCGAAACACGTCCATGGATTGTGGTCTGCACGAACTGCGGACCCAGTCCTCGAACGCTCACGAATGCGCCTTCTCCAGACTTACGGTCAATGGCGACGCCACTGATTCGTTGCAGCGATTCCGCCAGGTTCTGGTCGGGAAATGCACCGATGTCTTCCGCGGTAATCGCGTCGACAAAGTGGTCTGAATTTCGTTTTCTTTCCAGCGACTGCTGGAGGCTGCCACGGATACCCGTGACAACGATCTCTTCCATCATTTCTTCTTCATCGGCAGCGTTAACCGTGCCGGTGGAGACTGCACTACCCAGCACAACTGCGGCAAAACCTGACGCGAGGCGCTGAAGAGCATTCTTTGAATTTGACATAGCAGGTCTCTCCCCTGTTAAAACTCTCATTTCATTGCCAACCAGGATCGTATCAAGGTCATTGACACGATAACGCAGGTCGGTGTTTGCCAGCAGCTGTTCCAGGGCCATGATCGGCTGGAAGCTGCCGGAAATCTCGGAGGTTGCCTTGCCAGAAATCTCGTCTTCTACAAACAGGATTTCCATGCCACTCTGTAGTGCAAACTCGTTGAGTGCACTACCGAGGTCCTGGGCATGGATATGGAATTGAACCGGCTCTTCGCGCTCGCCAGCGTGAGGTTTGGCACAAATACACAAAATCGCCAACACCATCGCCAGGTTTACTGTAGATCCTTCAACCCATAGCGTTTTACCCCCAATTTTCACCGTTATCGGCCTCCCGAATTCTCAAGAAGCTCGAATACTGGTCCTGAGGTTAGGTCTGATACGGCTTAAAACCTAACCTCATGCAACCTAGACGAGCTTGATTCGCTTTTCCTCACACTAGTTTCAACATTTACTCTTTCGACCTCATTTTGGTCAGTGGAATCCCGCCAAAGTACTGCTATATTGCCATCTGCAGCAGGTTTTGCTTTAACCGGATACAGCATTTCCATGGCTTCCACGAATGAGGACGTACTGCCAGTAGCGAACACGCCTCCAACCCTTATGTTGTCGAGACGCGCATCATCGTTCAAAACCAGCTTTCTGGTGCTATAACGGTTGATTTCATGGACAACGTCGCGCAAAGCGTCGTCCCTGAATACCAGGCGTCCCTCACGCCAGCCTACAACCCGCTCCATATCCGCGTTGAGCACTCTTGGTTGTGAGTCGGGTTTGGCAATCAGTTGCTCACCCGCGGCCAGTTCTGTGTGGGCCGGCGCCTGATTGACCAGGCTTTTAACAATGCCTGGTATGTCATTTGCTATTTCGTCGACCTCGATTCGACCTTCGACCAGCGTAATCAGGACACCTTGTTCTTCGTCCAGTCTGACATCAAACGCGGTTCCCAGCGCCACAATACGCCTGTCTCCTGCGTATACCTCAAAGACCCGAGAATCTTTCTCAACCTCGAAGTGTGCCTGACCCCTCATTAGTTCGAGGCGGCGGACGTCGGAATTCTCGGTAAAGTCCACTTGAACCAGGGAGTCAGTATCCAGGGTGATTGTTGAGTCATCGTTCAGCGTTACAGTAGACCGCTCGCCCACGCCCGTTTCGTAGATATTTGCCGATCTTATGAATCGGTCGTCATTGGGTAGGTTAACGGCCTGAAATATCCCGGCGGTGACCACCAGCGTACAGGCCGCGGCAAACCCGATCGCCAGCCTTCTTTGCCTCGCGCGCTGACAGTCACCGGTTTCCAGTAACACCTGTTCACTGAGTTTCAACAACTCCGGGCTACCCAGGTTTCGATCGATCATGGCAAGCGCCTTTTGTGCACGGTCAAATGCGCGCGCATGTTCAGGGCTTGAATTACGCCAGGTCTCGAACGCAGATCGGTCGCTCGGACCGCAGTCCCGTGCATCGAGGCGCTGGACCCAGTAGGCTGCCACCTCGTCTGATTGCTTCGCTGTCCTGTCGTGGTCTAGTAGGCTCATCTTCTATTATTCATTTCTTATTAAGGTAGATTGCCAGATGGGCAATTGCCTTAATCATGTGTTTTTCAACGGCGCTGACCGAAATACCCAGTCGATTAGCGACGCGCTTTTGCCGCAAGCCTTCAACACGACACAATAAAAAAATCTGACGCGTCCTTTCCGGCAGTTCGTTAAGTGCGGCCAAAATGACTTCAACCGACTCCATAGCTGCCAAGACGTGGTCCGGTCCGACTTCCGCATTGGGATGTCGCTCTTCCAGAAATTCTTCATGAAAATCCTGGGCATGGGTGCGCTTTTTGCGCAGGAAATCCCGCCATACATTGGTGGCGGTGCGCATCAGATACGCTTCTGGCTGCTCAATATCGCTACCGTCGCCGCGCACGGCAAGACGCACCAGAACTTCCTGGACCAGGTCTTCGACGTCTGCTTGTTGGTATGCCCGTTTCCCGAAATAACGAGACAGGGCGGGACGGTATTCTCTCGATAAGGTATCGAGTCGTTCGGATTGCGTCAGGGTTGTGTGGGGATGAGGTTGATCGCTGGCCATTTGTATCCGGTGACTAAAAGCGGAAGCTCATTATACACGTTTCCCCATCCTGACTTATTGGAACACCCGGCTACCTACACCCTTGATGGAGCTTAAGTAAGTGCCATTCTATTCATAGTACTGGTTACAAATACTTGGAAAAAAACAGATCAATGATGTCGATGACGGTTTTTCCATAAACAGAAGAGGGGTCACCGATGTCCACCATCTTCTCCTCCGACCAACTACGGCGATCGAAAGCATGGCCTTCATCAGCAAAAATATGTAACTCGGCCTTGCGCTTCCGGTCCATGAGTTTTTCGTAAAAGTTCGTACTTTCAGCAAGCGGTACTGCTGGATCTTCGGCACCGTGTATTAATAGGCACGGTGGAAAGTCACTAAGGTCATAGGTTAGGGGGCTGGCACCCTTATAGTCGGCCTCTGTGGCATCGGGACCCATTAACATGGTCCGACCCTCATTATCGGTGCCGAACTGAATTGCGGTCGGCCCATACATCGACGCAACAGCCTTTACGTCACTGTAAACGTCTCCATGTCCACCGTCGCCTTCGAATGCCTCTGCCACTGCCACCATCAGGGCGAGGTGGCCCCCAGCGGAATCGCCGATGATCCCGACTCTTTCAGGATCGAGTCCAAGCGATTGGTGATTAGCCTTCAGGTACCGGATGGCGCATTTAACGTCTTCTATTTGTGCAGGCCAGGGTGCTTCGGGAGAAAGACGATAGGAAGGACAGAGACAGACAAACCCGGAACGGCTGAGCAATAGTCCAAACCCCTTCACGCCATTGCGGCTGCCTTTTCGCCAGCCACCGCCATGTACGATGACCAAAGCAGGTCTTCGGTCACCATTCTTTTCGGGCAGATAAAGATCTGCTTCAAGATCCCGGTCGCCCGCCTTGCCGATAACAATGCCTTTAGAGACTTTTTTTCTGGTCATACCGCGGGTCCTCCATCCAGCGATGGCGCCGTAGTGGTTCCAGGACGGCCCGGCGTGCCTCATCGTCATCAATTCGACACAGTTGTTCTATCGCAAACGCATTGACGTAGGTGTGCGGGTCTCTGGCAGCGATCGCCAGGCTTGGGATCGTTTCTTTTATCGCCCCTTGCCGGATCAACGATTGAATCGCATAGAGCTTGAGATCCCAGTCATCACTCGTTCTGATAATTTCGTCCAATGTCTCGATGGTTTGAGATTGATGGGCGCCAGGTCCCAATAAACCCAGGGCGGACATCGCGTGGCGTTGAATGAAAGGGTTCTTATTTCTAACGAGTTCAGTAAGGCGTGGTGCGAATGCCTGGTTGCCAGTCTGGCCTGCCGCGAAGCATCCATTAATCAGCAGGCCGTCACTATCCTGGTTTAGGAGATCCTGAATCGGTTCAAGATCACCGAGCAAGGCGAGGCCGTTGCTGGCATCCGCATATTCAAGGACCCAGTTGCTGTCTTCGCCCGGTAAATGCTGGTGGATATCATGGAGCAACGCATCTCGTACACTTGCCTGGTTGTCGACTGACGCGGACATATAGATAGCTTCAACACGAGCACGAGGGTCATCCCCGTTTAACGCACGCTGCCAATCGGCGAAGGTGCTGACATCGTTTGCCGATGTCTCGTATCCCAGCCACTGACAAAGGTGCCTTGAGACAGGATTGTCTGTTTGTATTGTGCCGGCGCCACTTTTTGGCGGTCGTTCGGTGCGCATGAATACGAACTTGCAGGCAAATCGATTCTGATCAGTCCCGTTCATCATCGCGCCGTGGCCGATATCGAAATGAGCCAGCGCAGCGGATCCGGCAGCACAGATCATCGGCTGCACGTTTCGCTGAACATACCCATCGTCGGGTAGCAGGAGCTGATCATTTTCCTTAGTTAGTTTCGGCGGGTGATACCAGTCTTCTTTCCCTCCCAGCCTGGGCAGCAGATGAGTCCCGGGTAATAGACCAGTGGGCCCATTGTTCAGTGTCACTTCCTGGGGGTAATAAAACATAATCAGCCACCAGGGTTCGCGATGGCGCGGTCGCGGTTTTACTGCATGTCCATCCTTGTGTAAAGGTTGCAGCATTGCGGGTGTTTTCTTTCCCGGTTGTCCATGGCTGATGTGCGGGTGACGATGCACGTGGACGAAATAGTTGTCCCCTAGTATTGCAGTGACATTACGTCGTACCGCAGGATCGTCTAGCACCTGCCACAGTTGGGGCACCATCGGTAAAATGTTGTTATGTGGATTGAATTCGCCGTTCGTAGACTCGAATACCCGAGATAGGGTGGTATACATCCCACTGTGAAATTCACTGGGTAACTCGGGTGTTATTTTAATGAAGCCCTGCTTAAGAAACTGAAAAACGTTAGAGTCTTGTGTTTGATTATTAGCGCTGATGATATTTCTCCGAGCTGTTTCAGCGGTCCAGTCTTATTGGGTACCGCTGCTTTCATCTTTGGCGGCAAGTAGAGTCCCATCACTTTTTACCTCGCCGCGGGCCAGAGGGTGGGGTTAGGATAATCCAAAACGAAGTTAGACTACAAAATCAAGTTGGATATTTTTCGTTAACAGATTCAAGTGGTCTTCTTACCTAGCGCTGAAAACATTGTATCCAGTGACAGCAAACAAAACGTTTTTGGAAACGAAATACTAATAGTGGGTGCATCATGGAATATGTCTTTCTTCTACATCGAACTAATATATATCTATATGATAATGACATCGATAAGAATAAAGTGTGGCCCTATTAGGGTGTCGCAGGGGGCAAGGGTTTTTGTTGGTCCATAGTTTCCCGGGATCCAAGAGATTAACCGAGAGACGACCGCTAGGAATTGTTTAGCAGGTATTTATTTGTGCGAAAAGTTTAAGGCTTGGTTTGAATAACCCAAGTGATTTTTGTTGTCAGACCGAAGAGAAGATGCACGGCCTAATGACCGTGCATGCACTCTCCGATTATTTTATTGCGTTCTATACTACTGTTGTTGTTTGAACAACAACAAGAACAACAACAAAGCTATCAGCCCAACAAGCCCATTTTCCGAGAACTGACCTACAATTTCCCCAATATTTTCTACAACTCCTGTTGCACCAGGAAATAAAACATCGAGAAGGACCAGAGCAAGTATAAGTGCTACCCCGAGCTCAGTTATTGATCGTAACCAAGAGGATATGCTGGACATTGTTTCTTTAATGAAGGACATAATTATTTCTCCTTTTAGTGAGCGAGAATTAAGTTATGTGCGGCTCGCAATAGCGATAAAGATCACCAACACGATGAGTCCAGTTAGACCCCCGCTGGTAAAGCTTTCAACCAATCCAGATACACTCGCAACAATATTAGTGGTACCAGGGAAGAGAACATCTACAACAAGTGCAACGGTAACAAGACTTAGGCCTAAGCCAATGACACCCTTGGCAATGGATGTTACGGTATCTAATACTTCATTGATAATCATGTTATGGAGACTCCTAATTTGCGGTTATTTTTTTTGTATTTGACGTAGCGTCATCAAAGATGTTAACACAATCCCACATAACCACAATCGTGCACATTTTCATGATTTTGCACTAATATTGTGTGGCCTCTAGGCATATCAGCACGCTTGGCGTGCTCTAAACTAGGGCTGTTTCAGGGCGCGCACTTAAATTGTGCGCGGAGGGCTTAAACGTAAACGATATGACTAGTGACTGAGGTCTGGTCAATATCGATGATGCGAACGCCTGGTTTAAAAGGTTGCAGATAACATTCTTCTGAGTCCAGGTCTATTTGAAAGGCAGGTGAAGGCGTTAGATGCAAGTAAAAACCGTCACAATCTTTGTCTATAGCATTGTGGTAATGCCCGCAGAACGCATGCTCAATTTGACTTTCTTTGATGGCCTCGCTGACCTGCGCGGTGTTTTCCAGCGCATGATTGATTGCCATGAATCCACTTGGATTAATTAGATCAGGTGGGTGATGAATAAATAATAGTTAAGCTTGGTTTGCTGCTTCACTTTTTATGAACTCAATTTGATCGTCTGGTAGCGAATATGAACTGGTGTCCACAAAGATTAGTTTGTATGCATCAATGTCCAAAGCAAAATAGAAGTCATGGCTGATGCAGCGTTTGGGGCCAAATACCTCCCACAAAACACTGGGTTTGTCGTGATTCCCTGGCATGATTATCGTGCGAGGGGCCTCAGGAAGTGCTGAATTGAGCCACTCACATGCCTGGACTGAGTTGTCCGTCATGGTGAGGTCACCAGAGATAACTAACAGATCAGAATTTTCTTCCTGGACAAAAGACAGAAGCTTAAGAACGCTACTCCTGATGTTGTCTTCACCTTCAGGAATATGTAAGTCCGTAATCTGATGGATCCTCATTTGTACAGCATATATCTATTGATTTGGATGACCAAGGGCTGTCCAGAGTTCTATCTTTAGAACTACCTTGAGAACTACCGAGGTAAGTTATACTTGTGCGAGTCCTGATTTGTTTGGCTTGGAATGGAGAAAGCGGTTGTTGTAACGATAGTAATCATTGGCCTGGGGTTGCTAGCGTTTATGTTTATTGATGAATCTCTGGAGGATGAGACGAAGGCCTGGCTTGACGTGTCGCCAACGGACAACAGTGACGCGCTGGTGCTGTTAGAGCGCTTCAATCGAATTGCAGAGGCGTACCACCAGGGGAGACGCTCGGGTCCGTCGTATCTGGAGGTTGAAAAGTCTGCGACAGTCGCGGCTTTGAATGTATCCTGATGCTGTTTACGAGGCTGGATGAGCGTCGAAATTACCTGACTCAAGATCCTGCCTATTAAGACACCTATAGCGCTCTCCTGAAAGAATCGCTGGTGGGCACCGATCGGCCAGATATTTTCTCCGCGTTGCCACTATCCCTCCTTGCGGCCGCGCCTCGATATGTTGTGCTTAACGCGATTCTTAAGGATGGCGGTGTTAGCCCTGATGTGGTTGCGAACAGTATCGGGTATTCCCGCCGAATGATGAAAGAGTCTTTACATTGGAGCGATAGTCATTCGTTTTCCATGATGTTATCTAAAAGCCTGATCGCCGCTTATATGGCCATGGGGTTCCTGCATCTGTCTTTAGATTAGGTGCTTGCTAGTACAGCGCTGAAATCTCAATTGAGTCCTTTGACTGAAGAAGAACGCAGCCTGGCGCGCGTCGGTCAGGGAAATTTATTGCAGACCGCTTACTATTTAGAAAATGATCCTCAGGATGTTCAGAAATTTGTTGCCTTCCTTAAAGGAAAGACCGTGTTGAATCGCGAACGCTTTGTAGCTAGCGCGATGGTAGAGAATTCAGAATTCTCCCATGAGCAATTCTGGTCATCACGATTGGAGTACCCCATGCGCAGCTGGAAGGACAGTTTGATGGAGTTACCGCGAGATGAGTTAAAGAAGAACTGGATGGATCTGAATTTCGCCCGGAGAAATGTAGACCTGATGCTGGCTGTGAGTCGCGCACTGAGACTTACCTACCTGGGCCGTTTGCCAAGAGAGCATGGGGAACCAGCGCCCGAGTTCTTCTCCTGGCGGTGGCACCCTCAGGCATCGGAGCTATGTCTTGAAGGGAGGAATCTTAAAGAATCAAACGACTCAACGTTGAATGAGATAATGGCCGCTATGAAAGCCAGGGGCGTATGTATGGAGAATTTTCGTTTTCACGTTAGCGGTAGTATTACCCCAGACCCCTAAGTGAGCCTATATACACTGTTGAACTGTTTGGGGTGGAAGCGATCTGATGAAATGGTGCTGATACTTGGAAAACTCGAATGAACCTCATAAAGATGATACCGCTGGGCGCAGTTTTGTGTGTGGCACCGTTATTTGCAGAACAGGAGACGGAACAACCGGAGGTAGTTAGTGTAGCCCCGATTGAGGAGGTCAGCGACTATCCGCGCTGCCATGAAAAAATTGAGCCAAAGTTTCTCCCATTTTTTCCCCACGTCATGGCGATTGACTCTACCTCGGGCGAGGTAAAACTGAGGTTTGTTATCACCAAAGAAGGTCAGACCGAGAACATCGAGATTCTAGAGAGCTCTGGCGGACGTAATGAACGCGCGTTTCGTAGCAGTGCTCTGCGAACTGCAGAGAACTGGGAGTACGATCCAATTCGTGAGTCCTGCGTACATATCGACACTATCGAATATCACCTGGGTGATGCCTAGTACGAGATAAGGCGTTGACAAGAATGCCGCTGACGGCCTATGTTCAGGTCGCTTCCCCGTATAGGAATTCTGCATGATCAGCTTGATAGGAATCGCTGGATTAATACTTATTGCCTGGCTTGCGTCAACGGATCGTCATTCCATTAATCTGCGAACTGTGGGTGGTGCTTTTGCTATTCAGGCTGGAGTGGGTGGGCTGGTACTTTACTTCCCCTTTGGTAAACAGATGCTCAGTAATCTGGCAGAGGTTGTGTCTGGTGTGCTGAGCTTCTCTCAGGCTGGCATTAGCTTCCTGTTCGGTAATCTTGCGGACCAGTCCTGGAACAACGTTGGCTTCGTGTTTGCGATCAATGTTTTGCCGGTGATTGTTTTCTTTGCATCACTTATCGCGGTGCTTTATCACATCCGGATTATGGACTGGATCATTCGCCTGATTGGGGGAGCGCTGCAGCTGGCACTTAAGTCCAGTCGGCCAGAGTCATTGTCCGCTGCGGCAAACATCTTTGTCGGACAAACAGAAGCGCCATTGGTAGTTAAGCCGTTTATCAGACAGATGACTTCATCGGAGTTATTTGCCGTGATGGTAGGGGGTCTTGCATCCATTGCGGGTTCAGTAATGTTTGGTTATGCGGTCATGGGGATTGATCTGGAATATCTATTGGCCGCGTGTTTTATGGCTGCGCCGGGTGGTCTGATGATGGCGAAGATCATCAAGCCCGAAACTAATGCCCCGATAAACGAGTTAGAGGGACTTGAGGAGGAGGACGTCGCGCCCTATGTAAATGTGTTTGATGCTGCGGCCAGTGGTGCCCTGTCCGGGCTGCAACTCGCGTTGAATGTGGGCGCGATGCTGGTTGCCTTCACCGCTCTTATTGCCATGCTTAATGCGTTGATAGGCTGGGTAGGTGGCGTCTTTGGGTTTGAGTCGATAACCATTGAGCTGATTCTGGGATATGCCCTACAGCCGGTAGCCTGGGCACTTGGCGTGCCATGGGCTGAAGCCAATCTGGCAGGCAGTTTGATTGGTCAGAAGCTGGTCTTTACAGAGTTTATCGCCTATCTGAATTTCACAGCGGTCATGGAGAATCTGGGAACTCACAGCCAGGGGATTATCACTATTGCGCTCTGCGGGTTTGCGAATTTTGCATCCATTGCAATATTGTTGGGTGGCATCGGAACGCTTGCGCCGACCAGGCGTCCCGAGATTGCACGGCTTGGGCTAAGGGCACTACTCGCTGCAACACTGGCTAATCTGATGAGTGCTGCGATCGCGGGTTTCTTTTTGTCGTTTAATTAGTTGGCCGTTGGCGCATGAACGATCTCACTGCAATTGATTACCGGGCTCCAGGTAGTGACCAGCAGTTTGTGTCGTCGTTGCGGGCGACCGGTTTTGGTGTACTGAAAAACCATCCCCTGGATATGGATCTTATCGGATCGATATACGATCACTGGATGTCGTTTTTTCTAAGTGATGATGCGAAAAATTTTGCTGTGGATCGAAAGGCCCAGGGTGGTTTTTTCTCTATAGCCAATGCTGAATCAGCGAAGGGGCACGCGGAGCAGGATATAAAGGAGTATTTTCACTTTTATCCGTGGGGTCGATGTCCGGCTGACCTGAGAGAAGAGTTGATCTATTATTACGAGGCGGCACATGAGTTTGCAGCAACGCTTTTGTCGTGGATCGAACAATACTCCCCCGCGGATGTGGCCAGTGGCTATCGCGAGCCACTATCGAACATGATCGTCGGTAGCGATGTCACTTTGCTACGAATTCTGCATTACCCCCCTATTTCCGGTGATGAAGGCGCCATGCGGGCGGCTCCCCATGAAGACATCAATTTGATTACCATTCTGCCAATGTCCAGCGCCTCCGGGTTGGAGGTGCTCGGCACATCCGGTGACTGGATACCAGTTCCCGCAGGTTTCGATAATGTCGTTATCAACATTGGGGATATGTTGCAGGAAGCTTCAGGAGGTTACTTTCCTTCCACCTCGCACCGAGTGGTTAATCCGGAGGGAGAAGATATGGATGAGTCTCGTATGTCTTTACCACTGTTTTTGCATCCGCGCCCTGATGTCGTCTTATCTGATCGGTATACAGCAGCCAGCTATCTTAACGAGCGATTGAACGAACTCGGTGTTATATGACGGAAGCGATTCTGTGGGTATCGGTCCTGCTGGTACTCTATAGCTATCTAATTTATCCGTTGGTATTGCTAGTGCTTGATTGCTTTGTGAAAGGCCGAGTGCCGCCATCGCCTGGTGCACAACTTCCTAACGTCGCCGTTATACTGGCAGCCTATAACGAAGCCGATTGCATTGAGTCACGCGTCAACAATCTGCTGAACCTCGATTACCCGGAGGACAAGCTCAGGATAATAATCGGGGATGATGGCAGCAGCGATGCGACCAGTAGCATTCTAGGATCTTGTTCGGATTCACGACTAGTATGTAAGACGTTCCCGGAAAATCGTGGTAAGTCTTCGGTCCTCAATGATCTGGTAGCGCTGGCAGATGCGGAGGTGTTGGTGTTTACGGATGCCAACCCAGAATTTGCCTCTGATGTTGTGAACCAACTTGTACCTCACTTCAGCGATGAATCCGTTGGGGCAGGGTGCGGCGAGCTAAGGTTGGAGGGCAGTGAGGTAAACCAGGATAGTACCTATTGGCTTTACGAGCAGTTCCTCAAAAAGATGAAAGCTAAAATCGGTGGCTTACTCGGGGCCAATGGTGCGGTATACGCGATTCGATCAGAATTATATAGACCCCTTCCGATAGATACGCTGGTAGACGACTTCACGATCGTAATGCGTATTGCGCTTGATGGCGCGGTAGTCGTCTACGAAGAATCAGCAATTGCACATGAGCAGGTAGCACCCAAGGTTGCCGATGAGTATCGCCGGCGCGTGCGTATTGGCGCGGTTAATTATCAGGCGTTTATGCGGCTTCCCCAGGCGTTGGACCCTCGGCGAGGTATCCTGGCAATCACTTACTTTTCCCATAAAGTCTTGCGCTGGTTTACGCCACATTTTTTGATTATTACCGCCGTATGTCTGTTTGTTCTTTCAACGTCGTCAATGTCTTATCTGTTGCTGTTTGTTCTGGGGGTGACAATTAGCTTGCTATCGCTTCAGGCGGTCCGGTTCGGGTCGTCTTTGAGAATACTCAACTTGCTGGGGTTCTGGTTGACGATGAATATCGCTTTGTTACAGGGCTTCTTTGTTTACCTTAAAGGAGTAGAAAGTGGTGGATGGCAATCCACCACTAGATAGTTTCTATTCCAAAAATCCTGGTAGAACCAGGTAGATGTCAGCCGAGTAAGAGTACAAATAATAAGGGTATAAGAGGTAATACGTAGGCATACCCTCGGTTAGCAACCGCCCGCCCGTAGCCTGGCTTGATCTCCAACGCTTTATTGTAATCGCTGATAGCTCGATGGTGTTTCCCAGCGTCTTTATGCAACAGACCGCGATTGAAATGTGCTTCTGCATGTTTCGGGTTAAGCTCAATATTCAGCCATTGCAGCATCATTCTGGTCGCTATGTTGAAAAGCAAGCGCACGTGAGAAATAAACATCAACGTAGCCAGGGTCCAGCGCGATTGCGGCGTCGAAGTCAGACATGGCGCTATCGAACTGGTCGATTTCCCGATTCAGTACGCCGCGGCGATATAAAATTCGCTTTTTGTCATCATCGGTCTGTGCAATCTGCAGAGCAACGGAATAGTCCCGTATAGCTTCCTCTTCACGACGGTCCTTCTCCAGGGCAAATGCACGGTAGTAATAGGCACGCATATATTGCGGATCGATTTCGATCGCTGCATCGAAGTCCTTCAGGGCCTTTTTGATTTTTCCTGACATCGAATAGCTCAGGCCACGATTGGCTAGTGCCGTCACATAACCTGGAACAGTCTCCAGCGCTTTGGTGTATTGCTTGATGGCCTTGCGATGGTTGCCATTGTCATAGTGGGTGAGGCCCAGTAGCAGGTAGGTTCTTGCAAGGCGCTCCAATTCGTCGTTGAGGCAGTCAGCCAGGATAATCTCGGATTCTTCCAGACGATTGTCCAGGCGAGCCTCGTTCGCCTCATCGTTACAGTCTGCGGTAGCAGTGAAACAGGTGAACGAAATGACCAGGAGACCGACCAGTCCTGGCAGCTTGATATGCATCCGGTGTTGAACTGTGTCCACTTTACACTAAACGATTCTTCTTCGGTAAGTTGATTGTCACGATCACTGACCGGGACCAAACCTGGCCACAAGACCTCCGATTCGCCGAACCACTGACCTGGGCTGCAGTTTGGCCCAGGCGACTGCGGTCTTGTTTGCGACTCCCGGGATACACACTGTCTCGCCGGCCATCAAAGCTTCGAAACCTGCCAGCGCAACTTCATCCGCCGAGGACACAATAAAAGGCGGGATTTCGTTTATCAGTTTTTCGGTTGATGGGGTATCGGTTATGCCAGGACACAATGCGGTAACTGACACGCCTGTGTTATCGAGCTGTTCAGATAGTGATTCGGTCAGTGATAGGACATACGCTTTACTAGCGGCATACAAACCCATTGCCGGAATAGACTGGAAACCGGCGACCGAGGCGACGTTGAGAATTCTTCCGCTGCCATGTTCGATCATGCCCTTTAGAAAATGGTGGGACAGGAGCGTCAATGTACGAATATTCAGTTCAATCAGTTGGTCAATCGTGTCTGTGTCGTTATCCTGTAACTTACCCCAAAGCATCTGCCCGGCGTTGTTTACCAGAATATCAATGCGCTCCGCTTTAACCTCCTCGATCAGGTGGTCTAACCCTTCCTGGGTCGCGAGGTCTGCTGTGACAATCCGAATCTGGTCAGGCTCGTTGAGCGAGTCCTTTAATGCGGTAAGTTTGGATGTGTCCCGGGCGGTGATAATCAGTTGAAAGTCATGACTAGCGAACAATCGGGCAAGGCTTTCGCCAATACCTGAGGATGCGCCCGTGATAAGTACGGTTCCTTTCATAGTTGATTCTTGCGAACTGACTGGGGGCAAATCATAACAGGGGAGTTAGAAGAGATCCCTAGCCACTAAAAGGGGGGGTGTAGCTAGGGACCTCGAGCCAACAAGACAGATAAACTGTCCGTTGAAAACGTCGCGGATTATACAAGTGGCATGACTAGTGTCAATTATTTCTGGAGGAATTTACCAGTTCATGACAAACGGTAGTAATTCTCGGTAATCGGAGAAGACAAAGTCGGCTGAATCGAGGTCAGCCAGATCGACATAAGGACTGAGTAAGGCGCACACTTTCATACCTGCCTGCTTGGCTGCCTCGATACCGTTTGGGGAATCTTCGAAGGCGACGCAGTCGACAGGATCTACCTCTAGCGCACTGGCGCAGAGCAGGAAGATATCCGGCGCGGGTTTTGACCGTTTTAGCTCTGAGTGATCACCGCAGATGATCGTATCGAAAGCCGTCGCCCAGTGTTTTCCTTCGAGCTTTAGGTTGCAAAGCGCCTCGTGTGAGCTCGTTGCAACGCCCATCAATGAATTTTGCTCTCGAGATGCGGAAACGAAATCTCCGGCGCCACCAATTTCGTCGACGTCGGCAAACAAATCGATCAGATACTTCTGACGAATTCCAAGGTAATCCTCGGCTGTCAGTGGCAGATGGTACTCGTCGATAACGAGTTGCGCGCTCTTTGTAGAAGAACCACCCATCGCGCGTTTCTTAAGTTCAGCTGTGTAGACCTTACCGAACGGGTCCAGAACTCGCTGTGAGGCAATAGTGTAAAGCGGCTCAGTATCTATCAGTGTACCGTCCAGATCGAAGATCAGGGCGCCAGGCCTCTTGCTTAGGGGGTTGTCACCCATCTCCAAGGTATTCCGAAGCGACCTGTTCAATCACCTCGTGGGGAATTGCTCCTTCTACGCTATTGATGCGACTCGCTGCATCCTGCGCTAATTGGGTTAGCTTAAAGAGTGAGAGCTTATCCAGCGTGATATCGATATTGCGCTCTACGACAATATAGGTGAGAACGAAAGACAAAGCTTCCTGTCGTGATATTCGTGAATTTGCCATGACGCGATAGCGGTAGATAGTAGTAAATAGTACCTGGGCGCCATTTTAGCAATTCCTTGTCTTTCGAAGCGTGGAGGCTATGAAGTGTGGAGGGATTAAAGCGAAGCCTGCAACGCCACTGTTCCCCTCCTCCAAGTGAAGATGTTAGTCCCATTCTGGTACATCCTCTCCACTAGGAACTAAGTTCCCTAACAGTGTAGCCGTGGGAGATCGGCAATCGTTGCAGGCTTTTTCCCCCAATATTTCTTCTCAATATTTCTTCTCAATATACTTGGTAGAGCATGGAGCGTAAAAGGTTCAAGTTGTCGGGAGAAAATGTGTCATTTAGTTGTCTCAAGAACCGTTTAGTTAGTAGGGTGCTCCCGGGTGTCCTACTGGGACGCCTTTGGTTAACATAGCGAGCTTTTTAGCCCTGTTGGTTAAAGGTAGTAGTAACAGCCGAGGAAATAGATGATTGAAGTCACACAGTTAAGGAAGCATTTTGGTGATCTGGTCGCCCTAGATGGCCTTTCTTTTAAGGTTCAGCCTGGCGAAATTCTGGGGTTTCTTGGACCAAATGGTGCGGGTAAATCCACCACCATGAAGATAATTACCGGTTTTCTGTCACCGAGTGGCGGCTCGGTGAATATCTGGGGTAGCGATATTGTGTCTGATACGCTCGAAGCCCAGCGCCAGATGGGTTATTTGCCCGAGGGAGCTCCCTGCTACGAAGAAATGACGCCACGATCATTTTTGCGGTTCATCGCCGCGGTACGAGGGTTTGAGGGTAGTGAAATAGAAAACCGAATTAAAGACGTAGTTGAGACGCTTTCTTTACACACGGTGTTGGATCAGCGAATCGAGACCTTGTCAAAAGGATTTAAGAGAAGAGTCGGCCTCGCGCAGGCGATTATTCACGATCCTATGGTGCTTATCCTGGATGAGCCAACGGATGGACTGGATCCCAATCAAAAGCATCAGGTTCGCGAAATGATACATGGCTTGTCTAAAGACAAGATCGTGATTATTTCTACACATATTTTGGAAGAGGTGACCGCAGTCTGTACCCGTGCGGTGATCATTTCAAGAGGCAAGATCGTGGCTGATTGTTCACCCGAGGAGCTGGAAGCAAAATCCCGATATCACATGGCAGTCACAGTGAACGCTGGCAGCGAAGACGTGGATGAGATCGAGAACTACATGCAGGGGTTGGAAAATGTTGCAGAGGTCGAAAGAAATGGTACCGACCTCTTGTTGATTCCGACTTCTTCCGATACCCAATTACTAGCGGATGTTGTAGAGGGTATTCGGGAGAAGAACTGGCAGATCGAGGGCTTGTTTCAGGAGAAGGGTCGGTTAGACGAAGTGTTCCGGAGTATTACAGAGGAGGCTGATCATGTTTGATCTTTCGTTGACCAACCTGTTTGTCATCAGCAGACGCGAGTTCGCAAGTTACTTTGCAACACCGATTGCTTATGTGTTCATACTCATATTTCTAATTCTGTCCGGTGTGTTCACTTTCTATATTGGTAACTTTTACGAGCGGGGACAGGCTGATCTGACGCCTTTCTTCAGCTTCCATCCGTGGCTCTATTTGTTCCTGGTGCCTGCGGTCTCTATGCGGTTATGGGCCGAAGAGAGAAAGTCAGGCTCGATCGAATTGCTTATGACACTACCGATCAGGCGTCTGGACGCGGTGGTAGGCAAGTTCTTGGCGGCCTGGATCTTTACCGGCATTGCGCTACTCCTGACGTTTCCACTGTGGATTACCGTAAATTATTTGGGCGAGCCCGATAATGGGGTGGTAGCGGCGAGTTATGTTGGCAGCTGGTTGATGGCTGGCGGCTTTCTGGCCATTGGTTCCTGTGCATCGGCGATGAGTAAGAGCCAGGTGATCGCGTTTATCCTGTGTGGTGTTGTTTGCCTTCTGTTCATTCTCGCGGGATTCCCAATGGTGCTTGGTGCGTTCAAAGGTTGGATGCCTGCAATCTTTGTCGACACACTCGCGAGCCTCAGTTTTCTCACACACTTCTCTGCTATTTCTAAGGGCGTTTTGAGTTTGCGGGACGTGTTGTATTTTATTTCGATGATCGTTTTCTGGTTATTGGCGACGATGGTTGTTGTCGATTTGAAGCAGGGAGAATAGGCATGAACAGACAATATTATTCCGGTATCGGGTTGCTATTGCTGGTAGCGGGTTTTCTGATTTTCACTGCGCTCAATAATCTTCTGTTTGGTGGTCTGCGCCTGGATCTGACGGAAAACAATTTGTACACCCTATCCGACGGCAGTAAGGAGATCGTCAGATCCATTGATGAACCCATCAACCTGTATTTTTTCTTCTCGGAAAAAAGCAGCGAGAATCTCACCCAATTGCGGACCTATGCGACACGGGTCAAAGAGTTGCTCGAAGAGTACGCGCTTGTATCGGACGGCAAGATCAACCTGAGTATAGTAGATCCAGAACCGTTCTCAGACGCGGAAGATCAGGCTGCCGAGTTCGGTTTGCAGGGAGTGCCGATAACAACTGCTGGTGATGAACTGTATTTCGGTCTTGCAGCAACCAATGCACTTGATGATGTCGAGATCATTTCTTTCTTCCAGCCCGATAAGGAAGAGTTTCTGGAATACGAGATTAGTAAGTTGATCCAGAGTCTGGTTGTGGCCGAGAAACCAATTGTTGGAATCATGTCCAGTCTGGAGGTGCAGGGCGAGGTGAATATGCAGACGTTCCAGATGACCCCCTCCTGGATGGTCATTGAGCAACTGGAACAGGTCTACGATGTACAGAAGCTCGCGACGGATATCGAGACGATACCGGGAGAAATTGACATTCTTATGCTCATTCACCCGAAGGGTTTATCCGAGTCGCTGCTGTTCTCTATTGACCAGTTTGTAATGGGAGGTGGAAAGCTGCTTGCGTTCATTGATCCGCTGGCTGAGACCGATCGTCCTCAACAGGCTAATCCCATGATGCCTGCTGCGCCCACAGTGCAGTCGTCAACGCTGAATCGACTGACTGAAGCGTGGGGAATTACCATGCGTGACAACATCATATTGGGGGATTCACAGACGGCTTTGGCTGTGAGTGGTCCTTCCGGTACGCCGGTACGCCACGTGGCTATTCTGGGTATGGAGTCGGACAATTTTTCTGAAGACGATGTAGTTACTTCCTCACTGGAGAGCATCAATTTTGCGACAGCGGGAATACTTGATGTCGCCGAGGACGCTTCGACGAATATTGAAGCGCTGGTGTCCTCGACCAGCTACGCGATGCCGCTGCATTCTTTTCAGTTTCAATTCTTGAGTAATCCGGAAGACCTTCTACAGGCCTTCAGTCCAACAGGTGAACGGTATGTCGTGGCGGCGAGGCTGACCGGTAGCGCTTCAACCGCGTTTCCAGATGGGCTTGAAGATGTTGAAGGTGAACAACTGATGTCGAGCGACAGTATTAGCGTGATTCTTGTCGCGGATACGGATGTGCTCTCTGACCGTATGTGGGTGCAGGTCCAGAATTTCTTTGGTCAGAGAATCGCAAGTCCCTGGGCAAATAATGGTGATTTGATAATCAATTCACTGGATAACCTAAGTGGTGGTGCATCGCTAATCAGCATTCGGTCCAGGGGACGTTTCACTCGACCGTTTGATGTGGTCCAGGATTTGAGGCGGGAAGCAGAAGCCCGATATCTTGAAAATGCCAATGACCTGCAGGCAAGGCTTGCAGAAACCGAACAGCAGTTAACGGAACTTCAATCGGCTCAGGGGGAAGGAAATCTCCTGGTGCTTACCCCGGAACAGGAAGAGGCACTTGTTCAATTCCAGCAGGAGAAATTGAAGATTCGAAAACAACTGCGTGACGTTCGGCACCAACTGGATAGTGATATCGAGGTGCTTGGATCCACGCTGAAGTTTATCAATATTGCGCTCATCCCGATTCTGATGACGCTTGTTTTACTTGGACTTAATGTGCTGCGGCTGCGTCGAGATCAGGAGATGAAAGCATGAATCAAAAGGTTTTAATCATTCTTGGCCTAATTGTGGTGGCAATGGCAGCTCTGGTGGCATTGTTATCGATGGATGGGACTACTGAGGAAGAACCGACGTTGTTGTTGCCCGGACTCAAACAAAAGCTGACGGACATAGACAGGGTTGAAATAGAGACAGCGAGCGGCTCGGTAACGTTGACGGCAAGGGATGGAGATTGGCTGGTTGATCAGAAAGATAACTATCGCGCCAAACGAAAAGAGTTGTCAGAGATGGTCAGTGAACTGGCGAGTGCAAAACTTGAGGAAAAGAAAACATCCAGGTCCGAAAACTATCCACGACTCGGCGTGAGCAGTCTTGATGAGGAGGATAGCGAGGCGACCAGAGTTGCGTTTCATGCTGGTGAGCAAGTGTTTACTGTCTTGCTGGGCAATTCTTCACAGGGACGGGACGGCCGGTTCGCGCGTATCGAAAATCAGGTGTGGTTGACTGACGAAGTAAGCATCGAGAAGGATGCTGCAGGCTGGTTAGAGCCAGTCATCATCGACGTGGATGCTGAAGAAATAGCCCGGGTGGAGCTTGGCACGCTGGTATTTGAGCGTGGTGAAGAAGGAGATTTTGAGTTCCTTCAGTTGCCAGATGATAGAGAGCTGAAGTACCCCAGTATTACCAATGAGCCAGCGCGTGCCCTGACCACAGTCAGATTGGAGGATGTTGCCAGGCATGACCCTGAAAGGTGGGAAGGAGCCAATCAGGCTAAATTCTTTACCAAGGATCAAACCCAGGTATCAGTGCAGGCAATTCAGCGGGGTGAAGGGAATTGGCTGCACTTCAATGTAGGAGAATCGAATGTAGAAGAATCGAGCGTAGAATCGGAATCAACCCGTTTCGCTAGCGATCTGTCTGCATGGGACTATCGCGTCAGCAGTTATATATACGATGATTTTGTGAAATCCCTGGATGATCTCCTCGCTGAAGAAGAGGAGGAGACTGAGGTCGAGTAGGCTAATCGCTTTCGATTATCGCGACCACCTGATCCTCTTCTACCGCATCTTCTTCGTTGACTAAAATCTCAACTATCGTACCCGCGCTTGGTGCTTCTACCGGTATCTCCATCTTCATAGATTCGAGAATCATCAGGACGTCTTCTTCGACAACCTTATCGCCAACCTTCGATTCGATTTTCCATACGTTTCCGGTTACTTCAGACTCTACTTCAACTTTACTCACTTACTGCGTCCTTTCTAAATTTGGATCGGATGACTAAAAGTAGCATGATTCTAAGGTGATTCGCACACAAAACAAGATATGACGAAGGTATACATCGCGTTGGGTTCCAACATCGGCGATGGCATGGAACTGTTGGAAAAAGCAATCCAAATGATGCAGCCGCTGACCAACGGGTCCATCAGTTGCTCTTCTTTCTGGAAGACGGAACCCGTCGACATGGAAGATGCAGGCTGGTTTACCAACGCGGTTGTTGCGTTCGATACCAGCCTCAAAGCGTTTGAATTGCTTGAGGCGTTGCAGCGAATCGAAAGATCAAACGGACGCCCGGTCGATCATGGGAGGAATACCTCGCGTAGGCTTGACCTTGATATTGTGACTTATGGGGAAGAGATACTTGTCGAAGAGGGATTACAGTTACCCCATCCGCGAGCCCGTGATCGGTTGTTTGTGTTGTTACCTCTTGAGGAACTGGCACCACATTTCAGATTTCCGGGCGATGAACGAGCGATCGCTACACTCATACAGTGTGCGAATGGGATTCATATGGAAAAGCTTGGTGGTCGTGGTTAGTCCGTACCCTTCGGAGTGAAAGCAGGCATAGGGAACGGCGCGATGTTTCCTTCTTTGGCCTCGGAGATCTTGCCGATACCTTCCTTGGCAACTTCATCAATTCGAGCAACTGCATGAAGCGGTATGTAACTTCGGCTAACACCTTCGAACTCCGACTTGAGTCGCTCTTCGCTTGGATCCACCAGCATCTGAGACCGCTCGCCGAAGACCAGTTCTTCAATCTCGATGAAACCGTAGAGGTCAGACTGATAGATGTGTCGGGCGTAGACCTCGTAAATCTGTCCCATACTGAAGAAGATTATCTTGTAGATTGGTGTGTCGGGCATCTGTTCCTCGTAGCATTTTGTGCGGTGACGCTTTCGGTGTCAGCTAGCGCAGTGTTGGTGTTATCGTTGCCATTGTCAACATGGCCGTCAACCAATGGCGAGAGTCTACATGCGCCTGCGGAGTTTGAATTTCAAGGGTGCTACCGAAAAAGAACGTTGCTGCCTATAATAGGCGCCCCTTTGAAGCTGGTATGGCACTTTGCCGAAAGTATTTATAAAAACCCATGGCTGCCAGATGAACGAGTATGACTCGTCACGTATGGTCGATCTGCTGAAAGATTCCCATGGGTATCAACTCACCGAAAACGAAGCGGAAGCCGATTTGCTCTTGCTTAATACCTGTTCGATTCGCGAAAAAGCTCAAGAAAAAGTATTCCACCAGCTTGGCCGCTGGAGAAAGCTCAAGGTGGACAATCCTGACCTGAAGATTGGTATTGGTGGGTGCGTTGCTAGTCAGGAGGGTGCTGCCATTGGTGAACGTGCGCCCTTTGTTGATCTCATCTTCGGTCCTCAGACATTACATCGCCTACCAGAAATGTTGCAGGATCGAACCCACGGTAGTCCGGTAGTCGACGTGAGTTTCCCCGAGATTGAGAAATTTGATCGGCTGCCCGAGCCCTCGGTAGACGGTCCCTCAGCTTTTGTGTCTGTGATGGAAGGCTGCAGCAAGTACTGCACCTTTTGTGTTGTGCCATACACCCGGGGCGAGGAAATAAGTCGACCCGTAGAACATGTGCTTAGAGAAATACTTTCGTTGGCTGAAAAAGGCGTTAGAGAGGTGAATCTGCTGGGACAGAACGTGAACGCCTATCGAGGCGATCTTGACGGTGGAGGTGTAGCAGATCTCGCCTATCTTATACGTGTGATCGCCCAGGTTGATGGGATTGACCGGATTCGTTACACGACATCCCACCCTGTTGAATTCTCACAGAGTCTGATTGATGTATATGCTGACGTGCCGGAACTGGTAAGTCATCTTCACCTGCCGGTACAGAGTGGTTCAGACAGAATTTTGGCTGCTATGAAGCGGGGCCATACGGTAATCGAGTACAAATCTAAAATACGTGCACTCAGAAAGATCCGGCCGGACATTAGCTTGTCTTCCGATTTTATTATTGGGTTCCCGGGTGAATTGGATGATGACTTTAGATCGACCATGGACCTGATTTCTGAACTCGGATTTGATCAGTCTTTTAGCTTTATCTATAGCGCTCGTCCCGGCACTCCGGCCGCCGCGTTACCAGATGAAACCGATATGGACGTGAAGAAAGAGCGACTGGATGAGCTGCAGCAGCGAATTCGAACCCAGGCATTCGCTATCAGCCGTCAAATGGTGGGTAGCACCCAAAGCGTACTTGTGATGGGGATCTCTAAGAGGGACCCTGCGCAGTTGCAGGCGAGAACCGAGAATAATCGAGTGGTCAATTTTTCTTCGACAGATACGAGCCTGATAGGGCAATTCGTGTCGGTTGAGATCACTGAAGCACTACCGAACTCCCTGCGAGGTGTGCTACTTTCGCCCCTAGAACAGGATTCCTAGGGGACCCATACCATCAAAACTCGCTTTTACTCCGTACCCGTTACGTATATTCTAGAGAAATCGTGATTCGTACCAGATGAATTTGGACGCAAACTTGATACCACACCAGGTAAAACTGGAACCCAACGATAGCCTGCAACTTGCCACTTTGTGTGGCCCTTACGATGCCCACCTGAGACAAATCGAAGAACGACTCGGCATTACGATCAAGAACCGGGGTAACGATTTTCAACTCACTGGCGAGAATCATATGGTTTACGCGGCAGGAGAGCTCTTAGGCCACCTGTACCGTGAAGTGACTAGAGGTACTCGGTTGACGTCAGATCTGATTCATCTGTTTCTACAGGAGTCAGGGGTCGACGCCTTGTTGCAGAACGACGCGGACGGTACGGATGATCTTATTCACACGGGAAAGAAGATCGTTCGCCCTCGAGGCAAGAATCAGATCTCCTATGTACGGGCAATCAGATCCCACGATATAAACTTTGGCATCGGTCCTGCCGGAACGGGCAAGACCTATCTTGCTGTTGCCTGTGCCGTTGAAGCCTGCGAGAGTGAACGTATACGAAGGATAGTGCTGGTGAGACCAGCAGTTGAAGCGGGTGAAAAATTAGGATTTCTACCGGGTGATCTTAGTCAGAAAATCGATCCCTATTTGCGGCCGCTGTACGATGCGCTCTATGAGTTGCTTGGCTTTGACAAGGTCGAACGTCTGATTGAAAAGAATATTATTGAGGTTGCTCCTCTTGCGTACATGCGCGGTCGTACTCTGAACGATTCTTTTATTATTCTCGACGAGAGTCAGAATACTACTGCCGAACAGATGAAAATGTTTCTCACTCGAATTGGTTTTGGCTCGACGGTGGTCGTCACGGGAGATATTACACAGATTGACCTGCCTAGCAGAACCAAGTCTGGGTTACGCCATGTGCTGGATGTCTTGTCAGGGGTGACAGGGATCTCATTCGCACATTTCTCACCCAAGGACGTCGTTCGTCACCCGCTGGTGCAACGTATCGTCGAGGCCTACGATCAACATGAATCGAAGGACGATGACCGCTCCTGAAACCAATGAGGATATGCTCAGACCACCTACTGTCGACATCCAGTGGGTCGCTGACCGGACGTGCCTGGATGTGAGCGACGATGATATCGTTGAGTGGATTAATGCCTGCTCGATAGAAACCGGCCAGACCAACATGGAAGTCGCTGTTCGAATCGTTGATGAAAATGAAATAGCAGATTTGAATCGACAGTATCGAGATAAATCCTCCCCTACCAATGTGTTGTCTTTCGATAATGGTGCCCTTGATGAATCAGGAAAGGTCTTGTTAGGCGATATCGTTATTTGTGCTTCTGTGGTCAGTGACGAGGCAGAAAAGCAGGGTAAGCTGGCGAGCGCTCATTTTGCTCATATGCTGGTCCATGGTTTTCTGCATCTAAGCGGTCATGACCATCTTGATGAATTGGATGCGAAAAAGATGGAAGCAGTTGAAGTGAAAATTCTGGGAGTAATCGGGATTACAGATCCCTATATTGAGAACAACGGATGACTGAGCAGGGAGAAAACGACAACCGAAGCTGGCTGGATAAACTTATATCCATGGTGACCGGTACGCCAGGTTCGCGCGAGGAACTGATTGAACTACTGCGCTCTGCGCAGCAGCGAGAGTTACTTGACGACGAGGCACTGAGTATCATCGAGGGAGCGCTGGTGGTTTCCGACATGCAGGCTCGCGAAATTATGGTCCCACGATCGCAGGTGGTATTTGTGAAGCTCGATTCGACGCCGGAAGAGTTTCTACCGAAAATCATCGAATCAGGACACTCTCGCTTTCCTGTTGTCGATGAAAACCCGGACAAAGTGCTTGGAATATTACTGGCAAAGGATCTGTTGCCGCTGGCGTTAGAAGACAATCGGTCCCGCTTCAATATGCGTGACTTGCTGCGTCGATTCACCCCTATTCCAGAGAGCAAACGGGTTAACGTTTTATTACAGGAATTTCGAAAAAATCGGAGTCACCTGGCGGTTGTGCTGGACGAATACAACGGTATTTCCGGCATTGTGACTATCGAGGACGTATTGGAACAGATCGTTGGCGATATTGAAGATGAGTATGACTTTAATGAAGAGGATGACTTCATTAAGCAGCACAACGATGGTGGTTATACAGTTAAAGCACTGACGCCCATCGAAGACTTCAATGAATGCTTCGGTAGTGAATTTAGTGACGAAGATGTCGACACTGTTGGTGGTCTGGTGACACGTCAGTTTGGTCATTTGCCGAAACGGGATGAAAGCATCAACGTGGAGAACGAGTGTGGCGGAAGTGGAAGAAGGAAATTTAACTTTACCGTGCTTAACGCTGACAGCCGCCGTATTCATCTGCTGCAACTCACGGTGTCGGCCGCGGAATAGCGACCCGCATTGCATACAATAGATTCCTTTTTCGGAAACGCGAAACATATTCGCGATAGCAGGCCGATTGTCGGTCACTCGCTGGCCTTGTTGAGCGGTGCGCTGTTCCCTCTTGCGTTTTCTCCCTTTGATATCTGGTGGATGGGTATCGCCAGTCTTGTTATTTTCTTGTTTTCGCTCGATGTGGATAGCAAACGTGCTGTAGCTATTCGTTACTACCTGTTTTCCGTAGGAATGTATGGCATAGGGGTTTCCTGGATTTTCGTCAGCATCAACGTGTATGGCGGCGCCTCGTATTTTCTTGCAGGGATATTGATCACTTTTTTTGTGCTGAGCTATTCGCTTACATCGTTAGTTGCAGTGGCGATGCATATCAATGTCTCCAATTGGCTGATCGCCTTTCCTGCGATATGGGTAATGCTTGAGTGGTTTCGCAGTTGGTTTCTTACGGGGTTCCCGTGGTTGTTCGCGGGTTACATTCATCTCGATTCTCCCCTGTCCGGCTTCATAGCTATGTTGGGTGTTCTCGGTTTGGGTTTGCTGACCGCACTAACGGCAGTGTTGCTATATAGCTTGCGGCCTGAGCGGTGGGTGGTCAGCTTTCTGGCTCTGGGTGTTCTGTGGGGTGGTGGTGCGTTTCTGGCGGCAAAAGTAAGTTGGGTTCAGCCGACCGACCAGACAGTAAGCGTGTCTGCGGTGCAGGGCAACATTGATCAGCACACCAAGTGGTTGCGCAAGAGCGTAGGCACTATTTTGAATACATACCTGGGATTGACCGAAAGTGAGTGGGGGAGGGACATCATAGTATGGCCGGAAGCGGCGATTACGGTTACGAAGCCGGATGCAGGTCCAATCCTCGATGAACTTGCCAGGCAGGGACATCAGACGGGGACTACACTTATTCTTGGCATACCTGACCGGAAAGAGGAGGGCGGTTACCTCAACTCGGCACTAGCTGTGGGTAACGGTGCGGGCGACTACCAGAAAAGACGGCTGGTACCCTTTGGCGAATATGTTCCCCTTGAGGAGTACCTGCGAGGATTAATTACATTTTTTGATCTGCCGATGTCGCGCAACCATTCGGGTCCAATGTCGCAGGACCCCTTGCTAGCAGGACTACTGTCGCTTTCTCTATCGATTTGCTACGAGGTGGTTTATCCAGAGCTTGTGCGTGAGACCGTGGAGGAGCCTGATCTTTTTGTGACCATCAGTAACGATACCTGGTTTGGCAATTCGCTTGGTCCCAAACAACATCTGCAAATGGCGCGGATGCGCGCTGCGGAAAATGGCCGCTGGATGATCCGGTCGACGAATAATGGCATCACGGCGCTGATTGACCATCAGGGCACGGTACAGGCTCAGCTACCCTCCTTTAAAGCCGGCGTGTTGCGCGGCGAAGTCCGAGTCATGCAGGGAGCAACTCCCTATCATCGTTTCGGACACTGGCCTGTTGTTATCCCATGCCTGTTCTTCGTGTTAGTGCTCCTTGTCAAACGAAGAATATTGCAACGCCCATAATGGTGTGGTTCCTGTCGGTTGGTTGGTTCAGGTAGAATGGCCGTTTTTTCGAACACGTGACAACCATGGACGACGAGCCTCGCTCATACGATTTCAAAAAGACTGAAGCTGATGTACAGGAACATTGGCAGAAAGAAGGTACTTTTGAGGTCACCGAGAACAGTCCCAAACCGAAATACTACTGTCTTGCAATGTTTCCCTATCCAAGTGGGCAACTCCATATGGGGCATGTGAGAACGTATACGCTGGGTGATGTCATTGGCCGTTACAAGAGATTACAGGGATTTAATGTGCTTCATCCGATGGGATGGGACGCGTTTGGTCTGCCCGCCGAAAATGCAGCAATCAAAAACAAGGTGCCCCCGGCTGAATGGACCCGGCAAAATATCGACAATATGAGAGGCCAGTTACAGTCCTTGGGGTTCGCCTACGATTGGACCCGGGAACTGGCGACCTGTGACCCGGATTACTATCACTGGGAGCAGTGGTTCTTTAACAGAATGTTCCGCAAGGGATTGGTCGACAAGAAGTCTGCGTGGGTTAACTGGGACCCGGTGGATCAAACGGTGCTGGCAAATGAACAGGTAATTGATGGTCGTGGTTGGCGTTCCGATGCGCCTGTAGAGCGTCGCGAGTTGGCCCAGTGGTTCGTCAAGATTACCGACTATGCGGAAGAATTACTTGGCTTCCTGGATAAGCTGCCGGGCTGGCCGGAAAAGATCAAGACCATGCAGCGCAACTGGATTGGACGGTCTGAAGGTGTACAAATCAGATTCCCTCGCGGAGGAAATGAACCTGTTGAGGTGTACACCACTCGACCTGATACCCTGATGGGAGCAACCTATGTCGCGGTTGCCCCGCAGCATCCGATTGCCAAAGAAGCCGGTGAGAAGAATCCGACGATTGCTGAATTCGTGGAAGCCTGTAACCAGGTTAAAGTGGCTGAAGCCGATATGGCAAAGCTGGAAAAGCAAGGAATGGATACGGGTATTGTTGTTGAGCATCCGTTTTCTGAAAGTAAATATGGATACCTACCTTCAACAATGACGACAATATCATTATCTTCTTCTTTTATGAGGTATGATCAGTTAATGAGTTCCTATGATTTTGGATTAATGTTTGCTCATTCATCAATGGCAAAATGGAATGATATTCATGAGCCAAATAGTAGTTCTTTTGCAGTAATTCCAAGTATTGGTTATTTATTTAATACTAATTTTGGAGCGGTATCAATCAATATTCAAAAACCATTTATGTTGTATGGTGCTTTTTCTATAAATGAAGGAGATTTAAATCAACGAAGCAATATTTGGCAACTATCTTTAGCGCTTAGATTAAAATCTCAATCGAAAGAAAAATAGGATTTATTTCTATTTAGTTAATTAATTAAATTTAAATAGTTTTTAACGATTTTTTTCCATACAAATTTATCTGAAAAAATTTTAGCATTAGCACCATATTGAATATATTTTTTATCTTCAAAAAATTCTGCCACTGATTCCGAGATCGAATTTAAATCTGATCCATCACAGAGTAATCCAGTTTCATTGTGTTTAATAGCATCTGAAGCCCCTCCATCTTTACCACCTATAGATCCCACCCCATACGATGCGGCTTCAATAAAAGAAATACCAAAACCTTCAACAGAATTTTTTTCTATTCTTGAAGGCATTAAAAATAAATTTGATTTATTTAATAAAGAAAATTTTAAATTTTCATTAATATCTTTTAAGAAAATTACGTTTTTTTCCAATTCTAGTTCTTGTGAAAGATTAATCAAATTTTTTTCTTCATCACCAAAACCAACAGATATATATTTTATATTTGGGTACTTAACTTTTAAATTCTTAATTAGCATTAATATTTTGTCATGTCCTTTTCTTTTATCCATTCTAGCTACTGTAATAATCCTAGGAAATGAATCTGAAAAAATTTTATCCGCTTCACTCAAGTATTTGCTATTTAATTGTTTTGCTGCATATATTCCTGGAAAAATAATATGTAATTTATCTTTATTAATCCCAACTGTTTCAGCAAGATTT
>CAJWQG010000002.1 GCA_913045175.1 uncultured Gammaproteobacteria bacterium
TATGCAATGATAAATAATATGATGAGAAAAAATCTGAAACAAATGATCTTTGGAGTGATAATAATGATTATTTTTATGAAGATTGGGGAAATTGTCTCGCCGGTATGGGAAAACTACTAGTACTTTTAATCCTTCTCGAATTCTCAGCTACCCATGCTGGTGTGGGTGATGTTTATTATTGTGTTACGGACACCAATCTAACTGTTACTTCAAAAAATCAAACTACTATTAATAAAACACATAAATTCAAATTCGAATGGCAACCAACAAAGATTGTTTTTTCTGGTGGCTATACTGAGGAGATAGTCCAGCAAGATTCTGCTAACTTCTCGGCTAGAAATCTTAGGGGTTCCTCAATATTTCACGAGAAAAATAACAGATTAGCGCGAACTTTTACCACATTAATCTCAAGTAAAGGAGCCGTAATAGTAAACTTTGCTACCTGCGAGAAGTTCCAAATAGACTAATTTGAAAATACTGCTTTTTGCATTCTTTCACCTGATGGAAAAAAAAGACTTACGCGAAGTGGAAGAGGACCAAAACAGATTTCCGGAGATTTTAGTACAATTGCAGATATCGCAAATAGTTATCGATCTAAAGGAAAACTAATTGATTCTAGAGTTCCTGATTTTAATAGCTTTGAACTGGCGTTGAATGTTTCATCCGCTGATCAAAAAATATTGATCCTAGTTGTAGCAGCTGAAGAAAAAATGAAAGCCATTCAATCTAAATTAGGCCCTGTTGCTTGGGACCAGAATGTTATCGGAAAATTCAATTATGACTTTGAATCAGAAATGCAGAAATGGCCCGAAATATTATCTCTTAATAAAGCTAGAGAGGGTTTGTATATCATTGAGCCCGGAGAATATGGTTTGACGGGGAAAGTAGTTAAGGCGCTTACCCTTGAAACCTCGCCAAAAGAAATGAGTCGACGAAGCACACGTAGCACCAGAGGACGTGGTGGTGCTAGTGCCTTGGAGCAACCACTTCTACAAGCACGGCAATGCGTGTCCCCGCAGACATCAAAGACTATTGAAGAAACAAGCGTCAAAGATTTAAAGTGTCAAGAAACAAAGCACAAAACTCTTTACATGAGTTTGATGACTTTGAAAGGGAAATCCTGTTGCCCCACAAATTCTCCCAAAATGGACCAGCACTGGCCATAGGTGATGCAGATAATGACGGACTTGATGATTTTTATATTGGTGGAGCAAAAAACCAGGCTTCAGTTTTATTGCTTCAAAAAGAGGATGGTAGATTTAATTCTGTGCAGCAACCAATATGGAATATGGATAAAATTCATGAGGATGTTGCTGCAGATTTTTTTGATGCTGATGGCGACGGGGATCTTGACCTTTATGTGGTTTCTGGTGGAAATGAAGAAGAAGAGCAAAATGAATACTATCGTGATCGTTTTTATAAGAATACTGGAAAAGGAGTATTCGTGAGAGTTATGGAGGCCATTCCTGAAAATCACATTAGCGGTTCATGCGTTACAGCCGCTGATTTTGACAATGATGGCGCCCTAGACATCGTACACGTGAATGGATGGGGTGAGGTGCGCGATTCCAACTATCGTCAACAATCCATGCGCTTCTTTCACAATACAAACCCGGAAGCACTCGTATTCGAAGAACGTGCCAACGAGATAGGTTTGGATGACAGGGGACAGGGGCGTGGCATCGCCTGTTTCGATGCGGACCGAGACGGATTTCTCGATATCGTGATAAATAACAACGACGATAACAATATAGTTTTATACCGCAACCAAACAGACAACGGTAACCACTACCTGACCGTTAAACTAAACGGTACCGGGAATAATCAACTCGGTGTAGGTGCTCGTATCACTTTGGCCTCAGAAAAAGGCACACAGATTCGTGAACTGGGAGGAACTAACAACTATGTCTCACACAATCCGCTGGAAGCACACTTTGGACTAGGGTCAGCTACTACCGCTGACATAATTGTACGCTGGCCCGATGGCAGTGAAACCATGACCAGCAATGTGAACGTAGATCAGCTCGTAACAATAAGCCAGTAGAGCCCATTCAAATGTTCGATAATCAAAAATCGATGCTGCATCCAGATTTTCACTATGGAGAAGCGGAGCGTGACCAATACGAAAAGAGCGGCTTCTGCATATTTGAGCACTTCCTTTCGGCCGAGGGACTAATAACCTGTCAGCAGCAAGTAGAACGCGCCATAGTGGACACACGGCAAGGTATTTCACCTGAAGCAATTGTCGGATCACACCAGTTAGGTGAACGATGGCTGTGGGAGCTGGCCACCGAACCCAGGTTGGTAGACTTCGTTACCAGTCAGGTTGGCCCCAATGTCGTACTTTGGGCGACGCAGATTATCTGTAAACCGCCGCATGATGGCCGTGAAATCCGCTGGCACCAGGATGCACCTTATTGGAATGTATCAGGGAGTCTCTCTGCCGGTATCTGGATTGCACTAGATGATCTGGATTCTGAGAACGGTACCATGTCAGTGTTAGCTGGCTGGCACAACAAAGGGAAATTGCCCGCTACGACGCACGACGACGAGTACTTTGAACTTGGTCTGGACTTTGATGCGTTACCTAATGATATAAAGGAAGCGCAAGTGACCTACAATCTGAAAGCCGGTCAGATGGCTGCGCATCATACAATGATTCCACATAGCTCAACTCGAAATCAGTCAGGCCAATGGCGGCGCGCGATTATTCTCCGCTACATGACAGCCGATGGCGAAATGGGTCCTAAGCAATACCAAGATTACCGCACGGGCGAGTCCTTCCCCCGCGAATTTTTTCTGGTGCGTGGTGAGGATGTCATTAATCGTGGCTTGAAACGTTCACCGTTTTGACCAGCTGACAAAACTCGGGTAATACGATCAAGTCTTTATCTTTTTACCATTACCATGCGTAAGCCTCCGGAGCTTCTCCGCCTGGACCCAGAAAGATCTCATCCAGTCGCTCCATGATTTCGCCGTCGAGCGTAATGTCCAGCGCGGCGATAGCGCTACCGAGATGCTCCATCGTACAAGAACCAATACATAAGTCTTCTCGGTCACCCGGCTGATTCACAACTAATACGTAATTTCCTGGTTGCTTAGCGCCTTATCTATCAAGTTCATAATTTCAATTTGCCGCTTGGTGACCTCAACCCACGAATGAATTTCTGCCCCCACTATTTCATCACCGCTAAGCCCGGTTGTGCCTTGACTTAAGAACGATGAAATACACGCTGGACAACTTCGGCATATAACCTATTACACCCGATTAAAGCACCTGCTTAACTAAGGCGATATCCTCGACGGACGACATCACCATCATCGATGCGGCAATAGACCTGATGCGGTTCCGCTCGGTCGCACAACATAGCGTTGGTCATCGTTTTTACCTAGGTGACCGGTTGCACGTGCACCTGCCTGGTGGCGCTTCTACCTTCTTCGATAACAAGACCAACAGCACCATCCGAGAAACTATCACTCGTTGCCGTCAGTACGGTCTCACCATCAATACTACCGATTAGTTGATCCCCGTTTACTTCCAGGGACATTTCCAGCTTCTGACCGAACTCCCACGGGAAATCGGCTTCTGCCAGAACCTTCTCTTCGTTCAGCACTTCGACCAGTTGCACCTTGTTATCCCGGGTGACTTCCAGGCCGTAATAACGCTTCAGACCCTGTACTCGAGCAACGATGCCAACACGTTTTGCCAGGTGCGGCCTAACATCTGCAGTGACCTTATAGTCTTGCCAATCGCGCGTGCCCTGAATCATCAGGCCAACCCCTTCGTTGTGCATCATCCGAAATGGTTCGCCCCAACTCATTAACGAATCAACAGCATTGATCCAGGCGTTCTTCCACATCATGCCTTTGGTGTAGTCGGTTGGTATCAAAGTTACGTCCGGGGTCCCTTCCCAGGTCAGCCAGTCGAGGTAAACGCTACCCGTACCTTCAATCTTTACCCCCACTTCGAATACGGGATTCGCTTCCATGGGCACAACAAAAGAAAGTTCACTCGCATCACCTTCGGTCAGCGATACCGTATCACCGTAAAAAATCTGCGACTCATCATCTATACCAAAGGACCTGATATACAAACATGCGGAAACATCATTTCCCGCCATTAACCGCGCGCTAACCGTCTGACCGCTGTGAATACGAGGCGATGCCATGAGGCCATAGCCTCGCTTCTGAAAGTATTCCGTAACTTCCTTACTCGGTGAGAAAACAGGCGATCCACAATGTACACTCCCGTCCGACGAGATCTGAAGGCTGCGTTCGCCGGCCTCACTATTACCTGCGACATTGACGGCCTCACCCTCGCCTTCTGTTGCCAGAAAGCCTTGAACTGCTCCGGGAAAATCGAAGTGGAATTGGGCGCCGTTCTTGGGTGCCGACGGATCCTCTCCGGCCACACGCTGGCCTATCTGCGTAATGCTCACAGCCTCACGCGCACAATCACTCACGCCGCGACTACCTTCAGCCGTTGGCAGATAAATCCTGTCTGCGACGGGCCCGCGCCAATCAAGCCCTTTATTGATGCCCGAATCGATTCCCGCCAGTCCGTTCTTTATACCCATCAGGCAGCCGACGTTGCCCGAGTTACAGTCGGTATCCCAACCGCAGGTGTTGATGATCTTCATGGTTTCAGAAAAATCGTCTTCACCATGCAGGAGTGAATGAATGATCAACGCATGGTTTGGCACCATGTGGCAGTTGCCACCATATTTATCATAACCGTATTTGCCGGCTAACGTTTCTCTAGTGGCGCGCCAGTCCGGTTCCTTTGCATGCCATTTTCGGACATCATCAATCAGCTGCGCGATGATCGAGTCGTCCGGAATATAGGTCAGCGCCTTATCGATCAGTTTATTCATATCTGACTCAACAAAAGCCATGGCCTCCATCACTGCCAGCACAACTGCGCCGTAGACCGCCTCACCATCGTGACTGACCCTTGCGGCTTCTTCAGCTAATCTCGCTGCCTGATTAGGATCACCCGGGCTTACCATGGCCCAGCCGTCGATAAATATCTGCGCGCCAATCTGCTCTGCGACAACCTTGCCGTTCAATTCCTCCGAGCCACTCATGGGCGCATCAATACCATTCTTGAGCCGCAAAAATGCAGTGTGCTCAGTAGAGTTACCCATACCACCCCACCACAGAATAGATTTATTCTCAATAATGTAGTTGAGCCAGCTGTGGCCAATGTTCTTGGCGGAAATCGACGGGTCCGCATTGAAGTCATCGAGTGCCCGTATAAAGGTGAAGGTTCCGGAGATGTCATCGTCAGTCACAATGAGCGGTACATCTAATTTGTCATGTACGTAGTATTCGATATCCCCCAGCTTTTCCTGGATACGATCGTAGGTCCATCCCTCAAAAGGACGGCCCAAATATACGCCAATTGATTTTCCTAATACGCCTGCATAAACGCGCTCTGCATAGTCAGCTGGTAAGCTCATTGTTTCTCCGAAACTTTCAAAAATGTGTTCGCTAATAGAAGCGCGCAGAGGATAACAGGATGCGGGGTAGCGTTACAAAACCTTGCGATACGTCAGACCCGCGAGCGCGACCAGCAAGCCGCTCACGCTGCCATAAAGATGGGCCTCGGGGGCAACCGGTGAACCGATCAGCTCCGCCACCGAAGGGTCACCGCCATAGAGCGCCTCTCAGGTTAACTTGATGACCAGGCCAACCAGGAGTATCCACGCTGTTTTATCGCCCTTTTCGAAGTCGCGCACCATACCCCAGACAAAGATGCCATGCAGTGCACTGGAGAGACCCGCATACAAAATGAGAGCTGCTGAATACAAACATGCCCAACGTCGCACCCAGACATGTGAGTAAAACAATGCCCAGATATCGATGGTCGTAATGATCGCCATGTAGCAGCCACAACAAAGCGATACCCGTCACGTTCAACAACGTGTGATTGGCGCTGGTGTGAGCCAAATTCTCCGAAATTAACCGCCAATACTCACCAGAAATAATCAATTCACGTGTATAAGATAGACGTTCTGGTCCAATAAAGTGACACAGGATTACCACGCCGAGCAAGACCAGCGGTCCGGCAATTTGCCGTGGCGAAATCGGTAGATTAATCAAGCAATCTTATACTCAAATTCATTCTTGCCGGGTCATTTTAGGCCTAGTTGGCCCAATTGGTCACCTCACTGCTGTAACCACCGACATTATTCTCTCTGGATTCATGTATGCTTCCGCATCAGGAATCTGGAGACTTAAATGGAAGACGTACAGGGCAGGGTGGCGTTTATTACCGGCGGCGCCAGCGGTATAGGCCTCGGCATGGCGAAAGCATTTCTTAAAGCCGGCATCAAGGTAGCGATCGGCGATATCGCCGGTGAACGTGCACAGAAGGCTGCCGCCAAACTCAAAGAAATCTCCGACGATGTACACGCCCTCACAATAGACACCTCCAATGTGGAATCTGTAGAACAGGCGGCTAACGAGGTCCAGGCCACTTTCGGTAACGTGCATATCGTGTGCAACAACGCGGGTATCGGTGGTGGCGCCAAGTTCCTGGAAACTCCCATGGATCGCTGGCAGCGAGTCATTGACGTTAATCTCTGGGGCGTGTTGCACGGCATCAACGTATTTCTGCCACGCATACTTGATCATGGCGAAGGCGGGCACATCGTGAACACGTCATCTTTCAGCGGCGTCGTGGGCCACCATTCACAGTCGTGCTACGGCACCAGCAAATTTGCCGTGGTCGGTATGACGGAATATCTGCGTAACGACCTGGAGAATGAAAATGTGTCTGCTTCGGTACTGGTCCCACATGTCGTTGACACTCCCATTTATTACCCGCAACTCGCCGATGCAGACGAGGCAACTATCGAGGAATTCAAGAAAGATAAATTGCCCTGGATCGAAAAAATCGGTGTCGACGCAGAGGACACGGGCAATATGGTGCTACGCGGCATTCAGACCGACGAGCTGTACATCTTTACCGACGGCACAGACTCACGGGAAATGATGGAAGGTCGGACCAAGGCAATGTTCGACGCCATGAACCGACAGTTTCCACCGCAGTAGTTTATTCGCCTTGCAGGCGTCGGTAGGCTTCATCGCCTATCTCACTTGCAACCACCTCTCCCAACTCATTGGCCGAGAGCATTGAATCTCGGACCAACTCTGTTGTCACCGTCATCGGCATGTTGTGAATGATACCGGTGCCCATCGATGCCTCTGCCACGGTATCAATGTCTTCGGTTTGTTCTTTCGTCATTGATAGCTGACCGAAGTGTATTGGCAAGCCAACCCGGGCGAAGAATTCGGCCGCTTTTCTGGCATCTTCGTTTTTCTCCATCATCAAATGGGCCAGGGTCCCCATAGCCACCATCTCGCCATGCAGATAATTATCATGAACTTCTTTGACATGGGTATAGGCTACGGCAATAGCGTGGGCAGCGGCACAACCGCCACTTTCAAAACCGATACCACTGATCAACGTATTCGCTTCAACCACTCTTTCCACAGCATCATCACAACGATCGGCTACAATCGACGCACTGGCCGCAACACCGTACTCATACAGCGTGTGGGCACAGGTCTCTCCCATAGCCGCACAGGCAAGCGTCGGGCGTGTGCCAACACTATTTCGTCCGTTAGGATTAGCGAGGCATGCCTTCGCCTCATACCAGGTCGCCATGGCATCGCCCATTCCAGCCACCAGAAATCTCTCAGAAGCTTTAGCCACAACACCGGTATCAATCACGACCAGTGCAGGACTATCGGGAAAATACTCCACCCCGTTGTTGATACCCTCAGGAGAATACATCACCGATAGTGCAGAACAGGGGGCATCGTTCGATGCCAGCGAGGGGACGATCACTACCGGAATATCCAGGCGATAGGCAATACACTTGCCCGCGTCCACACACTTGCCACCCCCCACGGCGACTAAACAATCGAGGTTCTCACCTTTGAGTGCTTCCACCTGCTTATTAACTTCTTCCAGTGAACATTCGCCATCGAACGTCGTAGCCACGCCAGTAATGTTTCGTTGTCGCAGGCTATCCATAACTCGAGCACCTTCGGCGCTATGACCGCGAGTGGAGGCAAGCACCGCAGCCCGCTGTGAGTTAACCAGCGACATATATCTGCCCACATGGTCAATAACGCCCTCTCCCTGGATGTATCGCTGCGGCGCAATCATCACGCGAGGAACGGAGTCTCCATCAGTAAAAATTTCACCGGGTGAATATAGATCAGTGGCCATCTGCAAACTCTTATCGCTTAAGTGGAAGCGCCACTATAGATGAAGGAGTGAAACCGGCGCAATGGGTGGGGTAATCCAATATCCATTCCCGCGCGTAACCACAACCATATGAAAAAACTACTACTCACAATATGTCTACTAATGCCGATGACTACCCCCGCTAACAATCCGGTACCGGAAAACTTAATGCTGACCGCATTCGATGATCAAACGCCTAACCTGCGCTGGCGGGTACTTAATGACGGTGTGATGGGTGGTAGGTCCAGGGGCGGATTCCGGGTCGATGACGGAGTTCTGCTGTTTAAGGGTGCTACCAATACCAATGGTGGCGGCTTCTCGTCAATCCGCACCCGAACCAGGGACCTTACGCTGCAAGAACAAAACGAAGGGCTCCACATGCGAGTTCGAGGTGACGGGCGCACCTATACGTTCATATTGGAGTCTGACGATACCAGGGCAACTTACTGGGCCTTCTTTCCTACTGTCGAGGATGAATGGCTGGAACTACGTATCCCGTTCACGGAATTCTGGCCGAACTGGCGCGGAATGCGCTTATCCGGGCCACAGCTCGATAAACCTGCAATTACTGCGCTCGGGATCATGATCTACGACAAGCAGGATGGTGACTTTAAGCTTGAGGTGGACTGGATCAAGTCCTACTAGATGCCGAGCTACGACTCTCGACTAACAATCCTGTAGGTTTCTTCATAGACGCTTTTTCTTGGTCCAATAGTGACGATGTCGATTCGGGATCGGGACTCAACCTGATAGATGATACGAATTCGCCCTACTCTAAAGCTTCTAAGCCCCTCCAGTTCCTCGGTCAGCGCCTTGCCACTTTCCGGATCACTGAGAATCGTCTTTAGGGCTTCTTTGATTCTGCGCTTTAAAACGGGATGGCAGTGACGGATGAGACTGGCGACATCCTCAGGTACGCGAAGCTTTGCCGGAGAAGCCACTAGTCGCTTATGAGTTCGTCAAGCGTATAAAGCTTGGCTTTCTTCTCCTTCAGTTTGCGTAAACCTGACTTTATCTCTGCCATCAATTCGGTATCGGTCTTTACCTCGATGGTTTCTCTCAAGCTTTCGAATTCGTTCGGGCTGACCAACACTGCCGCAGGCCTGCCGTTCTTGGTGATGACTACTTCTTCATCTGAAACACCGATCGAGTCGATCAGCGCGCTGAGCTTCATCTTCGCTTCCGAAAGTGACAGTGTCTTCATAATATGTCCAATATTATAGTTGACTATAATTCTAGTCATTCTGGGCTGTATAGAAAAAACTGTCAACAGGCCTATTTGGCGTTGATATCGCTTTCCTCAAACCGCACACCAAACCCGACGCCATCCCCTAGAGTAATCTCGCCGTTCACGATCTCAGGTCGATCCTTCACCCATGTCATCCAGGGTCGTCCGGATTCCGCGAGTGGTTTGGGGTCCAGCGCGCAGATCGCATGCAGCGACCAGATTTCACTACCGCGGTGCGGGCATACGTCAACGCCGTATTGCTCGCCCAGCTTGTAGACCTTTAGCAGTTCCGTCATACCACCGCACCAACACACATCTGGTTGCACGATGGCATGCAGGCGCTCTTTCATTAGATGTTCGAAGGATGCCGCGGTGTACTCGTGTTCACCGCCGGCAATAGGAATAGGACATTCATCGCGCAGACGCGCGTAACCTTCAAGATCATCCGGCAAAAGAGGCTCTTCGATCCAGCCGAGATTCACATCGCTAAGTTCATCGGCAATCCGCAGGGTGCTATCGACGTCTAAAGACATAAAGGCATCACCCATTATTGTGACGTCGGGGCCAAGGGTATCGCGAACCTTGCGAACACCGTCTATCACGCTATCGACAAGTTCCTTAGTGACATCCCGCTCACCCGGTTCTGCACCCAGATGTAGTTTGAGCATGGTATAGCCTTCGGTGCCGTTGTTGAGCCACTCCTCAACCGGCCGTCCAGTGCAATAGGCAGGCACGGTAGGCTGTATTTCGTCCGATAATATATTGGCTAGCGGTTTCTCTGCTCGCTTGGCGCGCAGATCCCACAGGGCGAGATCGACGCCACTGATGGCCATGATGGCGATGCCCTTTTGTCCGTAAGGCAGCGTACGCCAATACATTTCATCCCACAGACTGTCGATATCTTCCGCACTCTGACCCAAAAGGATGTGTCGCAGCGCAGTCTCAACTACCTGAATGCCAGCCGGACCGCCACCACCGACGCCATAGCCTGTTAAGCCGTCATCAGTTTCTATAATGACCAGTATCTGGCCCAGCCAGGTACGCCAGTCCTGGGGTGAACCCTCCGCGGACGGTTGTACTGCTCTCACGCTTGTAATCTTCAAAGTCTTAACACCTTATCTAATCCATACCATCCAGACGTCACAACGAGCTGCAACAGCACATTATAGTGGGTGGGTTTTCTCAGCAGTCCGTTTTGATTTTAGAATTGAACGGCAACGCGAACTGATACTTGAGGTTCATGTCGTTACTACCATCTACCGTATCAACACCGTAGTTTAAATCTCTCGAGTGCGCATAGGCGAAGGTGCCGAACAGTCGGTCCCACACAGAAAAAATATTTCCGTAGTTGCTATTGGTCCAGGGGCGTTCGAAGTGATGATGCACCTTGTGCATATTCGGCGTCACTAACACCCAGCTTATGGCGCGATCGATTCCATCCGGTATCTTGACATTTGCATGGGTGATATAAGCGAAGAACGGGCCAATCAATCGATAAAACACATAGAAGGCGACAGGGATTCCCATAAGGAACACCACCGTGATCGTAAGCATCTCGCGCAGAAAAAAATCACCTGGGTGATGGCGAGTCCCGGTACTGGCATCCACCGTGGTGTCACTGTGGTGCACCAGATGCAGTTTCCACATCCACTTATGCTTGTGCAGCATTACATGAATCCAGTACTGACAAAGCAGATCCAGCACCAGAATCGAAACCACCAGTTGCAGCCATAATGGCAGTTCAATGTGATGTAGCAGGCCGAACTGCCACGCCTCGATGTGCAACCAGTCGAATGCGATGAAAGAGAGCGCAAGACTCACCGCACCGGAAGTCAGAAGAAAGACGACGTTAACCACAACATGCTTTAACCGCGCGTAGTCGAACCGAAACAGGGGAAACAGGGTTTCAAGCACGATCGCGAGTACCAGGAACCCTGGGACCACCCCAATCCGCTGCCAGTCCGGCATCATGGTTAGCAGTTGTGGAAAGGATTCCATAGCCGTGCATTATATATGATAGGACGCTACCCAATGAGGATTCATAGTCCAATGACGTCAAACAACACGTCCACCCGCCCGTAATTTGACTAAGGAGCAAACTTGGCCAAACGACCCAATATCGTCTTTATTTTTCCTGACCAGCAACGTGGAGATACGGTCGGTTTCGCCGGAAATTCTGTCGTCAAAACGCCAAACCTGGACCGACTCGCGAGCGACAGCGTTACCTTCAGCCGATGCTCCAGCAATGCGCCTATCTGCATGCCTGCCCGCAAGTCGCTTATGTGCGGATTGCCAGTCACACAACATGGACTCTGGGCAAATAACCTGCCCGGTGACCCTGAGCTCCCAAATCATGTAAGAAACATAAGCAACGCCGGATATCGGACTGCGCAGATAGGCAAAGTGCATTTTAATGTTCGTGCAAAAGGCGATGGACACTCACGAGTTTTTGCCCACCTGATGCATGACTGGGGGTGGGAAGATTCCATCGAACTGCGAGATATCACTGCCTACACAAACGCTGAGTGTTACTACACTGACTTCCTGGAAGAATGCGGTCACCTGCAGATTTTGCGCGACTACATGCGTACCTATGTGGGCGGTGAAGCCGCAGGTTTGATTCGCCCCTGGGAAACGCCGCCCAGTCTTCTGCCTAACGATGAAGACATCGACATTTACACCGCAAAGCGCTCCGTCGAGTACATCGAAAACTACGAAGACGACCGACCATTCTACTTATCGGTACTTTTTCCAGGACCGCATAATCCATTCGATTCTCCTGCCGATGACCGCGCGCTATACAACCCTGACGACATGCCGGAAGCTATTTTGGAACCGGAGACTGGCCCCCTGTCACCTCAGGTTGAACGCATGAAGGGTGTCAGTCATCTGGACAAGATGACGGCGAGCCAGGCTCGAATGATGCGCATGTATTACTACGCCAAGGTAACACATGTCGATCACGGTATTGGCATGGTGCTGGACGCGCTCGAAGCCAAAGGCGTGATGGACAATACCTGGATCATCTATACGTCAGATCACGGGGAGATGCTGGGAGACCACCGCTGCAGTCACAAAGCACTGTTCTATGAAAGCGCCATGAATATTCCACTATGCATCAGACCACCCGGCGGCACCAACGCCTGGCAATCACGTGCACTGACCGACCAGTTGGATCTTACGGATACCATGCTGGAAATTGCCGATGCGCCATACCTGGATGATGCCAGTGAATACAGAAGCTCACTCGTCGGTAAGGTTCTGGACGGCCCGGATGCATCAGATGCACAGCAGGGTAAGGAAACCGTGTTCAGTGATGTACGGCTTTACTCCATGGTCCGCAACGACAGATACAAATTCGCTGTGGATTCCCTTACGCGGGAACCCACGGAGCTTTACGATATGGACAAGGATTCAGACCAAATCCATAATCTGGTCGAAGACACAGGGCTAGATGATGTTCGATCAGAGCTGATGGATCATCTGAATACACACCTGGATAAACTTGATCATGAAAAGGTCAAAAAATATCAGGACACGCTTAATGCCAACCCGTTACTGGGCAGCGCTGCCCACAAGATGGGTGCACCCACAGTCATGCCCCCACAATCATAAAACAGGAATAACATGAGTAAGACCAAAGTAGCCTTCTACGCACCCGTCGATATCGAAAAACGCCTGGCCGCGGTAGCGAAAATCGCCGCGAGCAATGACCTCCTCGAGTTTGTATTAGTGGACCTGGATAAAACACCGGAAGAGAACCATACCGCATGCGAAGGTGCTGAGGTTTTCATCACACCCAACATAGTGACCGTTAATGAAGTCGCCGAAGGTATCAAGGGGTTGAAACTGATTCAGACTTTTAGTGCCGGCACTGATGAACTCGACAAAGCAAAGTTGCTTAACCTCGGCATTAAAGTCGCGAACAACGGCGGTGCTAACGCAGTGGCGGTCGCGGAGCACGCTGTTTGGATGCTACTGACCGTCAACCACAAGTTCGATAAGCAGATCGAAAGCGTCAAGGCCGGCACCTGGCGAAGTGGCGTACCTGGCGACCTAACCGAATTTACCTCGCTGGTTGATAAGCAGGTTGGTATCGTCGGCTTAGGGCGTATCGGCTCACGGGTCGCCAAACGTCTCCAGGGCTGGGAGTGCAACGTCGTCTATCACGATACCATCGAGTTCGACGCTGATTATGTAGCAGCTACTGGCGCGTCGCAGATGCCCCTGGATGAACTGATTGCAACGTCCGACATTATTACTCTGCACGTACCACTCGACCGGGTCACCGAAAAGATGTTCAGCACAGAGCAATTCAAGGCGATGAAGAATACGGCAGTATTGATCAACACCTGTCGCGGTCCGGTTGTTGACGAGTCAGCGTTGATAGAGGCGTTAAGAAACGGGGAAATCTGGGGTGCCGGGCTTGACGTAACGGAGGTTGAACCGATACAGCCGGATAATCCACTGATCGGCATGCCAAACGTGGTGCTCACACCACATACCGGCACCAAGGTTATTCAGTCCGATTGGAATGCGAATATCAATGTCGTGGCAAACGCCGAACGCGTGGCCCAGGGACTGGAACCAGACTGGGTGGTAGACCCCGTATAGAACCTGGACGAATAGAACCTGGACAAATATTGGGGTAAGACCGATTTCGAGTGAAATGGTGCTGATGCTATAATTAGCAGCCCTCCAGTACACCGGATATCACATGGACCAAGCACAAACAGCCCAACTTAAAGCCGATTTCGATCGTGACGGCTTTGTTATTGTTCGCGATTTCTTTTCCCAGGAGCAGCTGGATGAGCTCTGCGAACGCGCAGATGCAATTCTCAGCAAGATGCCCAAACGGACCGATATATTTTCCAACGTCACCAAAGGCCTGGACCGAATGGATGACTATTTCAAGGAACTGCTACACAACGGTCCTCAGGTATCCATTCTCGAGACGCTGCTAGGTAAAAAACCAGAGCCGACTACGGCCAGTATCTTTACCAAAGACGAGAACAGCCAGGAGGTGCACCCTCACTCCGATGCGATGCAGGGTGGCGTTGTCTGGCTCGCGATTGACGAAACGAACGCCCAAAATGGTTGCTTACAGTTCCTGAAAGGTTCGGACCAGCGGGAAGAAGAATTTGCTCATCTGAGCGCTTCGAAGCCCACCGATCTATCGGACCATCCTGACCGATTTGAATGTACCATGAGCCCGGGCGATATCGCGTTCTTCAGACCAACCACGGTGCACTGGTCGGGCCCGAATCATGACGGTACAGTTCGACGTGGCTTTAACTGCTTTTATACAGGCGACCCCTTCAAAGGGATGAAGGAAAAATACACTGCCGAAGAGTGGGCAGCATTGATGGAAAAGAAAAATAAGCACAAAGCAGACATGAAGGCATCGACCTGAAATCCATATCGCTGCATTTCGTACGTATCACCCATAAGACCTGCTGGACGTTCATTCAGCTACGGACCCAGGACGGGCAACTCGGAGAAGGCGAAGCTTCATTAACCGGTAAAGAAGATGCGCTCGCGGAAGCAGCGGAACGCATCATCCCTATTGCATTAAGCGAGGCCACACCCAACGAACCAAGCGCCTTTGCAATACAGCATCCGCCAAAGGACATTGCTGAATCTAGCATCGTCAGCGCCATCGATCAGGCGCTGTGGAACCTGCACGCGCAGGGAAAGAATCAGTCATTGGTACAGGACCTGGGCCTATCGCGCGAGCGAATACCCGTTTACGCCAACATCAACCGAAGAACTGAAGATCGGGGCCCAGGCCGATTTGCCGCCAGCGCACGGACCGCCATGGCGTCTGGACATATCGCCTTTAAGATCGCACCCTTCGATGAAGTAACACCGGAAGAATGCGCTAAAGGCAATGGTGTTGATGCGATGCAGCCAGGGCTGGATCGAATTGCCGCCGTTCGCGAGGCCGTCGGTCCCGAGGCACGTCTTATGGTGGATTGTCACTGGCGCTTCGACGAAGAAACCGCGACTAAACTAAACGAAGCTGCCGCGAAGCTCGGTGTGTATTGGGTCGAGTGCCCCCTGGTAGAAGTCGAAGACAACATTCCTGCACTCGCGCGACTGCGACAACAGTGTAACGATCTGGGCATGCATCACGCGGGGCTGGAAACCAACGTCGGCTGGGATACGGTGCGCCCCTACTGCGAAGGTGGTGCTTACGATGTCGTCATGCCAGACATGAAGTACATTGGCGGAATCCACGAACTGCAACGTACCTCCGCAGGATGTGATGCACTCGGCATACAGGTATCTCCCCACAATCCGAGCGGTCCAATTGCCCACGCGGTCAGCCTGCATATTGCTGCCTCGCTGACTGAATTCGATATGCTCGAATTACAGTTCGATGAGAGCCCGTTGTTTGATGAACTGGTCAGCGCACCATTTGCGCCGGTCGAAAAAGGCCACACAGTATTGCCACAGGGAATAGGACTCGGCCCGCACCTCAATAAATCCGTTATGGAAGAACACGCCGACAGACCAGCGAAGCACTGGCAGATATAGCTACTTCGCGTGACCCTGCCAGATATATTCCAACGCCTGCGGTAACAGCTGCACTTTCATCGCCTTGTCACAGTGCCCCGCATTACGTACAAAACTGAATTGGTAGGGGTAACCTTTTTCCGCCAGCACATGAGCCATACGCTGGTTGGCAAGCACCCAGTCGTGCATGTCATCGCGCATCACGTTGGGGTTATATAGGTCTCTGTCACCCACGCACAGCCAGATACGCAGCGGCCTAACCGGTTTCTCGGGAATAATCGACTCATGAAAACCCCAGGCGCCGCCGGGGGTTTTAGGGTTGTAGGGCCACTGCTGATTAATAAACGTGCCCGATAAACTAAGTACCCGGTAGTATAGATCGTCGCGATACCAGGCCATGATCAATGCACAGGACGCACCTGAGCTACACCCCATCGCCGCACGTGACTCCGGGTCGCGACTGAGTTCAATACCACATTGCTGCTCTACAAAAGGCAGCACCTCGGTCTCAACAAACTCGGCGTAGACGCCAGACATGGTGTCGTATTCCAGCCCGCGCTGACTGCCCTGGGCATCACCCCCTCCGTTGCTGATGCTGATCGCAACCATAGCCGGCACTCGTCCCTCAGCAATCAGGTTGTCCAGCGCCGTGAACAGCATCTGGTCCGGTCCATCAGCGCCAACAATAAATGGTGCGCCGGGCTGGTATTGTTGCGGTACGTACACCGTGACTTTTCGTGAGTAGGGCGCCGCGTGACTCGTGGTCACAATCAGCTTCGCAGGATTCTCAGGGTCCGGTGTCCCGAAAGTGCCCTCCTCTCTCGCGATGCCCGGATAAATCTCACTGTCAGCAGACTCCATCACCAAGTCGTGAATGATTCCCTTTGGTACACCGTCCTGCTCAAACATCTCTGGTGCAGGTTCGTGAGTTGGACCGATGACATAATTACCGTCGACATTAGCAGGAGGAATATCACCGTCCATCAACATGGTGGCGGCAACGTAACCCTCGGTTTGAGGATCTCGAGTAGGTGGTTCCTTGCGCATTTTCCGCTCTAACTTTTCATGTATATTTAGCATTGTACTGTAGTCAAAGCGGAGAGACGTAAGTGACCATGCCCATAAGCATTATTTCCAAGCTAACCTGTAAGTCTGGCAAGAACACTGAAATGGAAGCTGCATTGAACGCGATGCGGCGGGCCGTGCTGGACAATGAACCGGGCACCCTGCTGTTCATTAATCATCGTTCGCGGAAGAATCCGGATGAGTATTACATTGTTGAACAATATGAAGACGAAGCAGCCGCAGACCGCCACGATGAATCCGCTGCTTTTAAGGAAGCAATAGAACAACTGTTACCTAATGTAGCAGGCCCCGCAGAACATACCGGGCTCGATGTGATTGAGGGCTCACTATGACCGTTTATGTCATTGGCGGGATCAATCAGGATATCGTTGCCACCAGCGATAATCACTTGAGTCCCGGTGAAACCCTGACTGGTAACGATCTTAATTACTACCCAGGCGGCAAAGGCGCCAACCAGGCTATCGCTGCCGCGCGAGCTGGTGCAGATGTAACCATGATCGGTTGTACCGGAACCGATGCCTTTGGCGAAGGGCTGCGCAATTACCTTGCTGGTTCCGGCGTCGATGTTTCTCGCGTAGTCGCCAAAGAAGGGGTGCCAACGGGTACCGCACTCATCGTGGTTGCCCAGGGAGAGAACTCAATTATCGTTGTTCTCGGAGCAAACGAGACGGTGGGTATGGATAGTATTGAAGGTATAGAATTTACCGCCAATGATGTCGTCGTTGCGCAATACGAAACCCCTGTCGAGACGACACTCGCGGCGTTTAAGGCCGCCCGGAAGGCAGGGGCAAGAACACTACTTAACCCCTCGCCGGTAACAACCACCACGCAGGAACTTCTGGATGAGGTGGACGTGCTAGTAGTCAACGAACACGAGTTCGAATCAATCTTCGACACCCCACTCCAACCTGTGCTGAATGGCGATTCTGATACGCCGGGTACGTACGCCGGCACCCTGGTCATCACCCTCGGTTCCGAGGGCGTGCTGACCTGGGACGGCGACGAGCGAATTATGCAGGAAGGCCGCCCAGTTGATCCTGTCGACTCGACCGGCGCCGGTGACTGTTTTATGGGCTATCTGGCAACGGCTCTACACGACAAACAAAACCTGGCTTCCGCCATCGCACTTGCCAACCTGGCCGCATCAATCAGCGTAACGCGCCCGGGTGCTGCATCGTCGATTCCTGATCGCAAGGAAGCAGATTCCGCTTAACCCAATTGCCGTGGCTTCCCACCCTGCGTAATATACGGAGTCCAGCAATCCAGGGAGCGCGTTATGGGAGAGACAATCACTATTACATCCAGCGATGGATTCGAGCTCGATGCCTATCTCGCACTACCAGATGGAACGCCAAAGGCGGGTATCGTAGTTATTCAGGAAATCTTCGGCGTTAATCAACATATGAGGGAGGTCGCTGACGGGTATGCCGCCAACGGCTACGCCGCGCTTGCACCTGCACTGTTCGACCGGGTCGAGAAAGGCATTGAACTCGGCTACGAAGGAGGTGATCTTGGTAAAGGTGCCGGTATCGCCTTCAACGAACTCGATATGAAAACGACGCTTCAGGATCTCACAGCTAGTGTCGAGCATCTGACGTCCTACGGAAAGGTTGGCGCCGTTGGCTATTGCTACGGTGGGTTAATGGCATACCTCAGCGCATGCAACATCGATTCACTGACTTGTGCAGTTGGCTATTACGGCGGCGGTATCGCGGGTAACCTCGAGCAAAAGCCAAAGATTCCTCTCATGCTGCATTTCGGGGAACTCGACACTCATATTCCAATGGACGATGTTGAAAAAATTAAAGCAGCCAATCCTAACGTCCCGGTACACACCTATAACGCCGAGCACGGCTTCAATTGCGATCATCGTGCCTCATACAATGCTGAGGCAGCAAAGTTCGCACGAGAACGAACATTAGAATTTTTTGCACAGGAACTATCATGAAGGCATATCAGGTCACAGAATTTTCAAAACCCCTCGAAGCGACTGAACTCGACAAACCTGAACCGACGGGTACGGAGGTGCTCATCAGGGTCGACAAAGCCGGGGTTTGTCACAGTGACCTGCATATTCAGGATGGTTACTACGCACTCGATGGTGACACCAAGCTCGATTTGAATGAACGTGGCATCAACTTACCCCGAACCATGGGTCACGAGCTTTATGGGGAAGTCGTGGCCGCTGGCCCTGACGCCGACGCGCCGATTGGTGAGTATCGACTGATCTATCCCTGGATTGGCTGCCGCGAGTGTTCCACGTGTCTTGCCGGCTTTGAAAATATCTGCGCTGCACCCCAGTCCATTGGCGTTTTCAACGACGGCGCCTACGCTGACTACTGCATCATTCCCGATTCAAAATATCTGATCGAGATTGGCGACCTGGATCCCGTCGTCGCAACGCCCTATAGCTGCTCAGGTTTGACCGTCTACAGCGCGCTGTCAAAAGCACTACCGGTTTCCTCAGATGAGTGGCTCGTCATTATGGGTTCGGGGGGCCTTGGCCTTAATGCCGTCGCCATCGCAAGAGCTAGAGGTGTGGACAATGTAGTATCTGTTGATATTGATGAAAAAAAACTGGCAGCCGCCAAAGACATGGGTGCGACCGCCGTCCTCAATTCCGGTAACGCCGATGCGCTTGCTCAGTTACAGGAAATCACCGGCGGTGGACCGAGAGCAGTGGTAGACACTGTAGGCGCGGAAGTAACCGCGTCGCTGGGAATCGGCTCACTACTGAAAGGTGGTCGCTACGTAATTGTAGGCCTCTTCGGTGGAGGCATTACCCTTGGGCTACCCACCCTACCCCTTAGGGCCATTTCTGTGCTGGGTTCTTACACCGGAAACCTTACGGAGCTGAAGGAACTGATCGAGCTGGCGAAAAGTGGCAAGGTCAAACCCCTGCCAGTTGCAACACGTCCCATGGCGGAAGTCTCCGATACCCTGGATGAACTGCGCAGCGGCAAGATCGTTGGCCGCGTGGTGATGTCTAACTCCTAACCGACTATATGGAAGTCAGGTGGCCCTGGGTGCAATATTCCAGCGCTGCCTGATCAACCCCCCGGTCAATGCAGCGACGACTGGATTTTGTGAAAAGGCGCAGTTCAAGGCCTCCAACAGCATCCCCTTTACATATCTATCAGGATCATCAACCGCTAGCCGAACAACATCAGCGGTAATGTTATCCGGCAACTCGTGATTGATCAGAAGCTGCATCAGCGCATAGGCAATACTTTGTCGCACTGTTGACCTTGGAAGGTCCGCCACGTCAGTATTGTCAGGCTCCACATCTGGAAACATACGGGCAAGCAGCGCCTCGGCAATCCTTTGGGCATCACACTTCTTCGCACGGGAAAGCTGGCCCAGACTATAGGCTGCGTTTGATCGAGCCAGATCATCGTCGTCAGCCTGCACACATTCGATGAGCGCATCAACGGCAGGCTGTGACGACGCCGACTCAACAGTACCGAGCGCATAGGCGGCTACACGCCTGATCCTGGGCCCGCCTGCTTGCAGCGCTTTAACAATCGCTAACGTAGCCCTTTGCCCTTGATTACGCAGACCATAGGCGGATGCACGGCGAGTCGATTCCGATTCGCTATAGATGCCTTCTATCAGTATCTCGATCGCTTCTTTGGCGTCGTCCGATCCAAGCCTATACGCCGCTTCTACTTTCTCGTGTTCCCTGCCGCGCCGCAGCCGATCAGCCACACCATGCAAATCACCTACAGGCACTACCGACTTTTGGCCGCTACTCCAATCCCAGATCTGCTTAACGACTGGTTGCAGTTCCTTTCTAACGTGAGCAAAGTCAGGCACATCTATATGTTGCCAGGCAGGTGCATTTGGCTCAGTCGCTCGGGCAAAGTAAAACTTATACATAAATCTGTCCGGTGTATCCGACAACTTCCTGCCTCCCCGATGAATCAGATCATAGCTGGCGATGACCACCGAACCTTTTGGGATGTGGATAAAGCGCCTATCAAGATCTGGCACACCTACACTATCCAGCCCCTCCTGCAGTCGCCGGTCTCGATGTGCCAGGTCATCAGATCTCATGTCCTCTCCAGTAAATGACAGGTCCATCGAGTCGCCGGGACGCCAGCCTTCTTCGGTCTCAAAATCCTTTGTCCAGCACTGGGACCCTGCCACTATCTCGGTGGGACCATTGGTTTCGTCAACTGCCTGTGGATAGTAAAAAAGAAGGAGCCAGTCCGGTCGATGAGATCGATAGTGACCTCGCTCATTCCAGGGCAAATTGCCGTCCTGATGAAATCCCTGGTCCGCGGTCGTACTAGTGTGGACATAATGAGAGGGATGGAGCACATAGCGATCTCCCAGTAGACTCCCGACCGTATCTACCACTGCTGGATCATTAACTACCTGATCAACTTCAGGAATCAGCGCACGCAGATTGTCACCAAGAATCTCTAGATGTGCAGTGGGGCTCTGAAGCCTTTCCGCATTCTGATAAAGCAACTGGGCACTTCGATACAATCCATCGTGATCTGCTTCACTCATTTCCGATGGCGTAACAATGAGGTAACCATCGGACAGGTACTTTAGAAACTGATCGTCGGACAGCGGCATTGAGAGAAAACTATGTCAGAAACACGCTAAATATAATCAATCAACGTATCCCTGTCGAATCAGTTGCGTTAGTCTGAACCTCCCCACTTTTCATCAAATTCGGGAGAAAATATGAGATTCGGTTTCTGGCCAAATCCTCGCAGCAACTACGAAGACACAAAAACACTGGCACTACACGCCGAAGCAACTGGCTATGATGGAATCTGGCTGGCAGATCACTTTTTGCCAGAAGAACCGGAATTGATACCTGTGCACGAATCCTGGATCACGATGGCCGCTCTGTCTCGCGATGTACCGCGACTACGCATCGGCACCATGGTCACCGGCAACACCTATCGCCATCCTGCCGTGCTCGCCAACATGGTGGCAACGATGGATAATCTTAACGATGGCAGGTCTGTACTCGGTATTGGCTCTGGCTGGCAACAGAACGAACATGAAGCCTATGGCATCGAATACGGTACGGTAGGAAGCAGGCTGCGCATGCTTGATGAAGCCTGTCAGATCTTCAAGGGACTGTTTAACAACGATTACTTCGATTTTGACGGCGAGTTCTATCAGCTGAAACACGCTCCCCTTGTGCCAAAACCGAAGCAGGAAAAGCTTCCCCTGATGATTGGTGGCGGTGGCGAGAAAGTCACCCTGAAGATTGCCGCGAAGTATGCGGACGAGTGGAACGTCTGGGGCGATGTGGAAACGCTCAAGCACAAGGGTGCCGTGCTGGATCAGCACTGCGAAGCTATTAGTAGAGACCCCGCAGAGATTGAGCGATGCGCTGTTGCTCTACTGTTTCTTTCCGACGACGAGGAGTATCTCAAACGGGTTAGAGGAGCAACGGGAATGGCATCAATTATCGGTAACGTGAATGAGGTAAGGGATACCGTCGCCGCGTATCAGGAAGCCGGCGTCACCGAAATTATCATTCCGGACTTTACGCTCGGAACATTGATCGGCGCAGATCAAAAGAAACAGGATCTGATGGAACAATTCATTAAAGAAGTCGCGACGGTCGCGGCATAACTTATTTGTTAGGAGAATAGTAGATGTCACAAGATTTAAACGGCAAAGTCGCCATCGTTACCGGAGGTGCCGGCGGTATCGGTAGCCGAATTGCGAGAGCTTACGCAGGTGCAGGCGCCAGGGTTGTTATCGCCAGCAGAAGCCAGGAGAAACTGGACAAGGTCGCCGGTGAAATTGACGGCGAAGTACTGGCGCATGCAACTGACGTCACTGTCCCAGAGCAGGTTGACGATATGGTCGCGAAAACCATTGATGCGTTTGGCCGTATCGACATTCTGGTAAACAACGCCGGGGGCGCAATGTTCATCAAGTCTCCGAATGACCTGCAGCCTGACGAATGGAACGCGGCAATCGCCCTTAACCTAACCAGTGTTTTTCTATGTAGCCGGGCTGTTAGCGACAATATGACGGAAAACGGCGGTGGAAGAATCATCAACATTTCATCAGTCGCGGGGATGCGACTTTCGCCTGCATTCGTACATTACGGCGCTGCCAAGGCGGGTGTCATTAACCTGACCAAGGGCCTCGCCATGACCTGGGCACCCAACGACATCAACGTCAACTGTATCGCACCAGGATTGACCGCAACAGAAGGCGTCGCCGCCTGGCTACCGGAGAAAACAAAAGACGACGGCACACCCGTTCCAACTTTGCTCTATCCACCAGATCCCGAGCATGTTGCTGACCTGGCGATGTTCCTGGCGTCAGATTTGTCTGCGCATATTAGCGGCGAACTGTTTCCCATTCGCTCACTAACTGAGTTAGCCTAGTGGCATGAGTAGTGAGTTTGAATGCATACTTTATCAGGTGACAGCGCCATTGGCGCTGATCACCATTAATCGTCCGGGAAAGCACAATGCTATCTCGCTGCAAACCCTGGACGAGCTAAAGGCTGCAGTCGATATCGCGGCGAATGATGAAGATATTCGAGTCATCGCCATCACAGGCGCTGGCGGTAAAGCCTTCGCTTCCGGCTCCGATCTAAACGAGGTCGCCGACAGGGATCTGAAGAAAGCATTAGAGCCTATTGTTCAGGGACTGGCAGATCAACTGGAATCGACACCCAAACCCACCATTGCCGCTATTGACGGTATATGTATGGGCGGCGGGCTGGAAATTGCGCTTGGATGCGATCTGCGAGTCTGTACTCCCAGTAGCCGCTTTGCCACACCGGAAGGCAAAGTTGGCATCATTCCAGGTGGTGGTGCTACCGCACGCTTACCAAGAGTTGTGGGTAAAGGCTGGGGCATGGAGATGATGTTGATGGGAGACCCCATCGATGGAGACAGAGCCCTACAGATTGGCCTCGTAACCCGTATTGTTGAACCCGATGAGCTATTGAATGAAGTGAAGCGTATGTCAGATCATCTGGCTTCCTTCGCACCCTTCGTCCCCCAGTTCATGAAAGCGATGGTACACAACGGTATGGAAGCAAGCCTGACCGCGGCCCTGGCGATGGAGAAATTCGCCCAGGGAGCACTGATTCAGACTGAAGACAAGGCCGAGGGTATCAGCGCGTTTCTGGAGAAGCGCACGCCTGACTTCAAGGGCAAGTAGCTAAAGCGTATGGGTCAGATTACCGTAAAAGGTAACGTCGCACCTGGACTTGAGTCCTTAAGACAACTATTCGAACGACGAATGAATGAGCTGTGGGAAGACAACGCGCAGCTCTGCGTTTATGTTGGTGACGAAAAGGTCGTTGATCTCACTGCTTCCACTTCCGACAGGTTCAGCGCGGATTCAATCATCAACGTATTCAGTAGTGGCAAAAATTTTGAGTCCATTGCCATGGCCACCCTGGTCTCCCGTGGTCTCCTGGATTACAACGCGAGGGTTGCGGACTACTGGCCCGAGTTCAGCCAGCAAGGCAAACACGAACTAACGATTGCTGAGCTGATGCGTCATGAAGCAGGTCTGGCTGCTTTCAATATTTCAATCAATCCGAGCGATCTGGTGACCGAGCGAATCAAGCAAAACAGCATCGGTCGAATCATTGAGGAACACCCTCAAAAATATCAGAAAGGCGAAGACAAACGGGAATACCACGCTATTTCTCGCGGCTGGATCATCAACGAGGTGTTCCGGCGAATTGAACCTACCGGTCGAACCATCAGCGAGTTCTTGAGAGTAGACCTTTCCCCAAAATTGGACGCTGACGTCATTGTGGGCATTAAAGAATCAGACCGTTCTCGAATCACACCACTAAGGCCGCTTGGCATCAAGCGTCAGATATTAGAGTCACTCAAACCACGCTTCATGAATAGAGGAGTGAATGACAACTTTCTTCAGCTGTCCGGAAAGATGCTACGCATGGCACCATCGGCGAGCAAAAGTACAACGATAGGAACGCCACCTCCTTTTGCAGGCTTCAGAATGGATATCGGACTGTTTAATGATCCGGCAATCGCGATGGGTGAGACCTCGTCCGCTAACGCTCACTGTTCCGCACGAGGCTTGGCGCGAGTGGCTGCCATGATGGCCCAGCGAGGTAAGCTCGACGGTCAAACGTTCCTCACCGAAGAAGCCTGGACCGCGCTGCACGCAGAACCAATGACCAGCAATATGGGTCTCAAAACAATATTTACTCAAGGTGGAGTTGCACTGTTTCACCTACCACCAGATGCTGGCGTTCTCGACAAGGGACTAAATCGCGGGCGTGAAGGTTTCTACGGCTGGATGGGCTTCGGCGGATCTCTCTTTCAATGGCATCCTGAGAAGAAAATTGGATTCGCCTTTGTGCCAACATCCCTGCACACTACGGATTTTATGAACGAGCGAGGCAAAGCCTTTCAGGCTGAACTGCTCAAACTGATTTGAACTGGAGAGTAAGCACCAATGACGTACGCGGGTGAACGAATAATTTACGATGCGGATAGCCACCTGATGGAGTTGCCGAATTATCTACGGGCTTTCGCCGACCCTGATATTCGTGATCGACTCCCAAAACTCGGAGAAACCGCTACCGCCATCTTCGACGCCAAGGACTATGGAAAGACCGGAGCACACCCGCCAGAGACCGTAGAAAAATTACTTGCTATGGGAGATGAAATTACTCGCGGACCCAAATGGCACGAGGCACTGGGTTCCTTCAATGGTGCGGAACGTAACCAGGTACTCGATCTACTGGGTTTCAAGAAGCAGGTGATCTTCTCTTCCTTCTGCTCTCGCCTGATTTTTGATGATCCTGACCTCGATATTCGCTACGGCGCAGCGGCCGCGCAGAATCGATCCATGGTCGAGTTTGTCAAGCATGACAAACGAATGATCGGCGTCGGCATGGTGCCGCTGGACAACCCGGACAGGGCTCTTGAACAAATAAAGCAAGTGCTGGAAATGGGCCTCGGTGCAGTCTGGATTGGGTCCAACTCACCCGGCGGTCGTTCACCAGGGCATCCTGACCTGAATCCTGTATGGGGTCTACTGCAGGAAGCCGGCGTACCCTTTATCCTCCATGTAGGTAGTTCCACACTAAGTATTGACGACCCGTGGATGAACGATGGCCGTCCTGCAAGAACGACAGCAAGAGGTGGCGCCGAGGTCATCGGCTCAAAGGATCTCACGGTTATACATCACTCAGCCGTGCGCTTTATATCCACCATGGTTCTTGATGGGGTACTGGAACAGTTTCCTAAACTTAAGGGTGGTGTCATTGAATTAGGAGCCGGCTGGGTACCGGACATGATCCGACGATTAGACTATGCCGCAGAAATTTGGACAAAATCAGAACCCCATCTTGCCGACATCAAACGTAAACCCTCGGAACAGATTCGTGATCAGCTTCGTTTTACGCCCTACCCTTTTGAAGACGTCGCGGAACTGGTGTCTGAATCCTGTGCGGATCTGTATCTTTTTTCTTCAGACTATCCACACGCCGAAGGTGGCCGTGATCCTATCGGACGTTTTTTGCGCAGCACGGAAGCGCTGACTGATGATGAGCGGGATCAGTTCTTTCATCGCAACTTTCTGAATATGTACGCTGCCTGATTTCCGGTAGAACCTTGATCCAGCGTCTCAGCTAGAACGGTTCCTTCCGCGTAATCTTAAAAACAAAGGCGTGCTCGCAGGGCTTCTCGTTCGGCACATCGATCTCGAGTCCACTTCTGGTCATCGTCCAGGATAGTTCCTTATCGATCCCCAGCATCCTGATGGACTCAATCTCGCCAGGGTAGAGTCTCTTGATGGTCTTGAAACTGGACTCTTTATCCTGGTCAAGTCGGATGATCGCTTTATCCTTAGGCCATCCCAGGAAAGTGGCATAGAGCAGGTTATCACGACATGTGAATCGTATATCTTCGGGCGTGTACTCGACCTCGCTCCTTTCGCTAAACGTACCCACTGCTTCCATCTCTGTGGGCCCTTCGCCGTAGCAAGTCCAGGGCAGCGTTTCGAATATAGCTTCGCCATTAACCTTTAGCCAGTCTCCCATTCCCGCCAGGCATTGCCTGGCGCCATCCGGTATAGATCCGTCGGCTTTGGGGCCAACGTTAAGCAGCAGATATCCGTTCTTGCTTACGTTATCGACCAGGTTATGTACCAGTGTACTGACCTTCTTGAATTTGGCGTCGGAAACATACGACCAGGCGCCCTGGTCATCAACAGACGTATCGGTGATCCAATCGTAGTAGGTTAATTCGGCCTCGCGTCCTAACTCATAGTCTAGAACTGCAATCCCTGGCGCAAAGTCATGGCCCTTATAGGTAACGGCCAGATCTCTTCCCCACGCTTCTTCTTTATTGTAATAATCCGCAAGGAATCGCCTTTTGTAGATCTCCGGTATGAAACGAATCCCGAAATCAAACCAGACAAGGTCCGACTGATAGCCATCAATAAGCTCATCGATCTTCGTTCGCCAAACATCGAGGAACGCTTTAGTGGGCAAATCCTGCGCCGTCCAATCCTGAATTTTGGTCGCAAATTCAGGATCTACTCCCTCCACGTTGTGCATCGGGCCATACAGTCCAGTGAATTCTGGATTCGATACGTCGCAATCATTGCGCCAATGAGGATAAAACCACTATTGCTCCGCGTGATGGAGCGCCACCATGAATCGCATCCCCTGCGCACGAAAGGCCTTCTCTAGTTCCCCGGTAACATCTCTCCTGGGGCCCATCCTTGTGGAATTCCATTCATTAACCTTGCTGTTCCATAGAGAAAAACCATCGTGGTGTTCCGCAACCGGGCCAGCGAAACGTGCGCCCGAAGACTTAAAGATCTTCGCCCATTCGTCGGCATCGAAGTTGCTACCATCAAACTTGGGGATGAGATCTTTGTAGCCAAATTCCGATGCTGGCCCGTAGGTCTTCTCGTGAAATTCGAACTGAGGATTTCCGGGACGATACATGTTATGGCCATACCAACTACCGTTGGGACCACAGGCAGGCACCGAGTAGATACCCCAATGCGTGTAGATGCCGAATTTGTCATCGCGAAGCAACGCTGGCGTGTTGTGGTTTCGCAATGACGGCCAGCTCGGTTCGCACCTCGCCATACTCTTACTCCATCTTCAATCAGGCGATGAGTATATCTCGGCCGGGATCGTCCGAATCCTGACCTCGATCAGGTTCCCGATGAGTAGTTCGACTACCCGGCCTGATAAAGATTTCTAAGGCGGCGATATATCCACGTTGCCAAAGTTCCATTCAACGCTACGGAACTGGTAACCGAGCTAGAGGACGTCAGTCAGGTGCAGAATGATATCCAGGATTTCGCCAAAGAGAACCCCGATCTTGTCGTTGAAACCATTGACGACCTGATCCAGGAGATTCCCGCCGGCACCTGGGGAGAGTCAGCCTAGGGCGATTTCAATTGGGGATAAATTGAAGTCGGTTCCACGTTCAAAAAGGGCCTGATCGAAAGATCAGGCTTTTTTTGTGCGGCGATGTTTCTTAGGAATGCATCAGTGGAACTGATCGTCCTTATCGCGAAGCCCACCAACGCCCACGTCTGCCTCAAACGCATCAATAACCCGTTCGGCACGTGCCGTATCGGAGATTCGATCGCCCTGGGATGCATAGCCCGGCACACAGCCCTGCTGGAGCACCATCGGTAATCTAGGTCCGTACTTATCGATCATTTCCTGGGGCACACGACCGATGAAATCTTCCAGTGGTCGCATAAACGGTCGGCAGAAGTATACCGTCACACTCACGCGCAAACCCGGTGCCGTACGATTGTATGCGGCATGCCAGGCATTACCAGGCCAAACGACCAACGAACCCGCCTTACCCTCGATCGGGATCGCGTTCTCATGGTGTGACAGATCTCTTTCAATACCCACCGGGTTGCGACACCATTTGTGACTACCCGGCACTATGGCCGTTGCGCCCTTCTCACGATCAAAATCCGTTAACAGGTAGGTGCACTGAGCCGTATAGCTCATCGTTGGTAGCGGTGAAGGCATACCACCGGCGTCAGTGTGTAACGGGAAGTTGCTCTTGTTCGGACCTTTCATCCAACAGCCCATGTTGGAAAGCACGGCACTGTAACCCAGCAGATAGGTCACTATCGCCAGCAATGGCGGGTTAATTAACGCGTCGGCAAATACCTCGTCCTCAAAGAATATCGAATGCATACGGTCACCAAAGGGCGAGTCCGATGCCTCCGGAATATTGGGGGCGACCGCCGGTGTTTGATCCTTCAGTTCGTCCCTACCGAACCGGTCATTCTTTGCACCGAAATGCATATTGGGTTGGTTCGCGTGTGTAGCTCCCGTCTCGAGATCTGGCCTCTCGCCATTACGTTTCTCTGCAATGTCGAGCAAGGCTTCCAGCATCCTATCGGCGAGGCCGTTAGGGTTAGCAATCTCAGGTGGGATAACGCAGAAACTGTGAGCGTCCAGATCTGCCACATGGCTCTGCAATCCGAGATCACAAATCTCGCTCCAGGCTCTATCACGCGGCTCTTGTTTAATAGCTGCAGCCATAATTTTGTCCTCCTAGCACCAGACATCATACGCCTAGGCTGCTGTAGTTTGCCACCCCACCCCGACTCCCAGCCCCTACAAACAATCAAATTGATCCTGGTCAATGAAACACACGAAAACGCGTCTGGGACGTCATGGGGGTATGGCATCGCGCGTCTTATGTGGTAACGACAATGACTGGAGGATGCATGTCGTTAGATGAACTACAACAGCAGGGGCTGACAGGTCCTTTTGAACTGGCAGACAAATCGAAAGTTGACGCGGTGGGCGAAGAACTCAAGGCACTGCAAACACAGCAAAATAGAGTGTTGGCACTTTCCGGGAAGCCGCCTCAATTCAGAACGATGATCGATAGGCACGCTGAATTCGACGCAATGCGCGAACTCTTTGCCGACGCGAACCTGAAATCCGTGATCACTGAGCATTTCGGGTCAGACCTGTTCCTATGGGGCAGCGTCTTCCAGATCAAGACCGAGGGTGTGGGAGAAAATATATGGCATGACGATCGCGCGTTCGAAAACGGCAACGATCAACTGAACCTGTATGACACCAGTAATCATTTTACAGTGTTGTTCGCACTCACAGATCTTGGGTATGACTAGGGCAGGCTGGAATACGTCAAGGGTTCCCATCAACCGATTGAGGGATGGAACAGAGAGCTGCGGTTCATGAAAGAGGTCCCTGAGTTCCTGGGCGACCGGGTCGAACCAGTGACGCTAAAGCAGGGTGAGTTCGCCGTGTTTCATTCCGGATTGATGCATCGTAGCCTGCCGTTCAGAGCGGGAGAGAAGAGAGTCACACTTGCGGTAAGGCTCGCGAAGAACGGCACTCTGATCCCTGAAGAGTATCCGCAGAATCCGAATCCAGCGAGCGAAAGGCAGGGCATTGCCCACTTCGACCCGTCCGCGACCATCGCGGTTAACTAGCCAATGCTATGAGCAGCAGGAAAAGCTACGCAAGCCCCTACTAAGGGGCAACGCGGTATGACTCCCACTCGCTGCTAGCATCGAGGGTATATTGAAATCGGTCGTGTAACCGATTCTCCCTGCCCTGCCAGAACTCCCATCGACTGGGTATCACCTTGTATCCGCCCCAGAATCCAGGAAGGGGTACTTCTCCTTCGTGGAACTTACGGCTCATACGACTGAACTCTTCGTCCAGGATCTGGCGGCCGGAAATACGCCTGCTCTGTTGAGATGCCCACGCCGCCAGCTGACTGTCGCGCGGTCTGCTGGCGAAATACTTCAGCACTTCTCCAATGCTTAGTTTCTGAACATTACCCTCGATATTTACCTGTCTGTCGATCTCCAGCCAGGCAAAATTCAGGCTGACGTTCTGATTGCCACTCATGTCCCGTGCCTTTCGGCTCTCGAGGTTCGTATAAAAAACAAATCCGGTCTCGTCCAGATGCTTTAGCAGAACGACGCGTTGCGATGGTCTATTCGACTCGTCGACGGTCGCCAGACACATGGCGGTAGGATCCTGAACCTCGGCGTCTGCTGCATCCTGAAACCACCGCTCAAACTGCTGAAACGGTGACGATGCCAGCGACTCAGCACTGAGCTCTCCAAACCGGTATTCCCTGCGGCGTTCGTAAAGGTCCATTATAATTCTGCACTGATCATCTTGTCACAGCATCGACTATATCCAGCCGATGATCATTGACATGGGTCACCGCTCGTGACAATTCAGTGATCGCAGTCATCTAATACCTGTTGAATCGACTGCAGCAGCTTTTGATAGTCCTCTTCCTGGAATTCGGTGGAGTCAACAGTCAGCACATGCCCACCAATATCCAGCGGGCTTTGATAAAGCTGTGTCAGGTCTTCCAAATCAAACTCATCAGATAGGGTATGGTCGAGATGCCCACGGTGTCGTACGTCACCTTCTGCCCGCCGCCGGTATCGCCTGGCGAGTTCATCGCCGTCTGCCTGGCACAATATCTGAACTGGTGTTGCCGGATACTGTGATAACAATGCGTTCAATGTTTCCGCGTGCTGTGCGCGAAAGTTGCAATCGATCACACAGACGCACCCCGACTTCAATTGCATCTCGATAAGATAGAACAAAATCGTGATAGCCGCGTTGTCCATCTTCCTTCCGGAAAGTGGCTCATCGGTTTCCATGGCGACAGGGATGCCAAGGTCATCAAAGATAGGTTCCTTGACGCCGTCCTTGCTGAAGTACGGGATTTCCAGCGATTGGGCCAACCGGGTTCCGACCGTACTTTTTCCTGTCGCCGGCCCCCCCGTTACGATGAAGATAAAATCCCTCACGGCAAAGCCTAGCCGATTAGTTTAGCTGCGGATTCAGCACTGGCATCGTCGTGAATGATTGCAGCCAGTGCAGCGGTTATCCCGGCGACATTATCATGGCCCCAGATGTTGCGGCCCATGGTAATGCCAATAGCGCCGGCATCCATTGCGTCACGTACCATACTTAATGTATCGAAGTCAGAGTCCGCCTTGGGACCACCAAGAATAAGCACCGGCACCGTACAGTTGTCGACCAGCACTTTGAAACTCTCTTTGTCACCGGTGTAAAACGATTTCACATAGGTTGCCCCGGTTTCGCTGGCGACTCGACAGGCCGCAGCCGTGATCTCCGGTGTTCTCTTATCAGCCCCGGGGAAACCAAAGGGGACCGTCTCCGCCATTAATGGCAAACCCCACTTCTGGCACTCCGCTGCCAGCGTCACCATATTCAGCACGGTTTCTTTGCCGGTATACCGCCCAAGATGATCGTCCCCTTCCTCGCACCAGGGATACAGTTCCGCTTTAATGCCGTCTACCCCTAATCGGATAGCTCTTTCAACAGCGGCGGAAACCGTTTGCGGCGTCGTATCCACACTCAACCACAATCCTGTATTACCCAGCACGTCAGCGGCTTGAGACGCTGTGCCGTATGGCGCCAGAATGGCATCCGCGCCACCCTCGATGACCGAACTGATCACTTTATTGGGATCTTTTAAACCGGTTACGGTATCGAAGGATCGAGCGTGGTCCATCGCGATCACCAGCGCTCTGCCGCTGTCCCTGAATAAGTGTCTTTCTCGTAACGTTTTCATGCTTGTCCTTTTTACCTGGTCGGGTGATGGAAAATTTCGAATCGATTCATTTCAACTTTGGCAACCAGCGGCGTCAACATGGATACGTTCTCTTTATGATGAGGCGTCGCGGCATGTGCCTGCAAGGCATCAGCACTTTCGTAGACCTCCATGGTACACATAGTGCCCTCTTGGTCCCGTGTGAGGCTATACATCAAAGTTCCTGGCTCGGTTGAAACGCAGGTCGAAGCGAACTTCTTCATCTGACCTTCGACCGGTTGTTCTTCCCCGGATTTTGGATAGATCTTTACCATCATTCCGATCATCATTCTTCCTCAATTAACTGGAGCGTGGTCGCTCATACGAGCGGGTGAGGATAGAGCCTTCCCGTATAGATTGCACCATCTTGATCTCAAACTGCAGAAACACAATAATTCATGCCTCTCAGTGCAATGCACAAATCAAATAGGACATTTAATGAAGGACTTAAACGGCAAAACGGTATTTATCACCGGCGGCTCTACGGGCCTTGGTTTTGGGATGGCCACAGCCTTTGCTAATGCCGGGATGAACATCGCCATCACCGACATTCGTGATGAAGAACTTGCCACCGCAAAGGAAAAGCTAAATGCCATCACCGATAAGGTGCTCACATTTAATGTCGACTCAACCGATAAAGGGGCCATTGAAAGCGCCGCCGACGAACTCGAGAAGTCCTTCGGTCCACTTCACGTGCTGTGTAATAACGCTGGAATACCAGGTGGTGCACCCATACTGGAAACCGACGACGATCGTTGGCGGCTAGTTTTTGAAGTCAACTTCTTCGGGCCGCTGAATGGCATTAACACCTTCCTGCCGCGCATGCTTGAACATGGAGAGGAAGCACATATCGTGAACACCGCCTCCTTCAGCGGCATCCATGGCCACGGACATCAGTCAGCGTACGGTAGCAGCAAGTTCGCGGTAGTAGGCATGTCGGAATTTCTCAGAAACGATCTTGCAGACACCAATGTTGGCGTCTCCGTGCTATGTCCTCACGTCGCAGATACGCCGATCATCCAGAATCTTAAGAAAAGAGTGTCGCAAGATATGGCTAAAGTAATTTCAGACATGGCTGTACCGGCAGAGACCGTTGGAAATCAGGTCATGAATGCGATTCTGACTGACGAGTTCTACGTTTTCTGTGACGGCACCCACACGCGTAGCATGTTAGAGACTCGTTGCAACGATTACATCGCCGCAATGGATAGACAGTTTCCCAAGGCGTAAAACGCTAGCGAGTAGCCCATGGCAGAAATAGCAGCAAGAACAGAAGTCGGCCTCGATCACATATGGAAGGAAATCGATGATCTGGGTTTGCAGCTTTACATCGAGCAACTCGACCGGGACGGCTTCACGGTCATCCCTCCGGAGATCGCAAATCCCAACGGCCTGGCGGAGCGAGTACTCGAAGCCTGTCTTGATATCGCCGTGCGGCGCAATGGCGAGCGACCGGATCTTGAGAACGGCAACAGTCAAAACCCGGATTCCCCGGTTGGTGATTCACTCAAAGCAATACTGCTTGAAGACCCGGTGTTCGAAGAAGCACTGATGAATCCCGCCCTGCTAGCAGTGTCGACGTACCTGTGCGGCTACGACGTGATGCTGTCATCGATGAATTCTCAAATGAAGGGGCCAAGCAACACTAAATTTCTTGTACATACCGATACGCGTTTGCCGTCCCCCTTGCCCCCACAATCTCTGCAATGTAAATGCATTTCTGCGCTGACTGATTTCGACCGCGAACGCGGGTGTACCGCATTCGTTCCGGGTAGCCACAAATGGAATCGAAACCCTGAGGGTAACGAGACCATCATGGGTGAAGGTGGCAGCGTGAAAACAGTTCCCGCTGAAGGCGCCGCAGGTTCGCTAGTCATCTTTCACGGCAGCACCTGGCATGGCGCTTACAATCGCGTAGTACCCGGACTGCGTGCCAGTCTGCATCTTCTTATGATGCGATCGATCCTGCGCATGACGGAGGATTTCTACGACCGTATCCCGAAAGACATGCTTGAACGAAACTCGGCACGATTTGCCATACTGACTCAGCAGGCCATCATACCGGCATACATCGACAAGGCGGACGAACACGCCAAGGTCATGCGCGCGTTGAAATACACCGATGCCTTTGAGAAAGAGTCGGGCATCGCGCTACCCGTTAAAAGATAACTCGCCGGACATTCATCTGACCAATATTGCATTTACGCAACCACGCTAGTAGTGTGTAAAGCGCATTGAACTGATAGGAATAAAAAAGGAACTTTCAGATTCAGTTCTTGTCCATCTACCGATAGGAGCAAGAATATGAAAACAGCACCACTATCTTTTAATTCTCTATTTCGTTTAATTGTTCTTCTTACTGGATGTTTATCGTTTGCTGCCGTCCAGGCCGCCGCGAACGACAAATAAGTTGTAGGTCAAATCCAACTCCTTGAAGAAAGAATCGACGATATCAAACTAACACCAGAGCCCCCTGGCCCCCTGGCCCCCTGGGCGAGTCAGGACCAGCAGGGCCGCAAGGACCAATAGGACCCCAGGGACCTGAAGGACCACAAGGGCCTTCGGGACCGGACCTGAAGGACCCAGAGGTCCTACAGGATCAACAGGGCCCGTGGGTCCGCCAGGACCGCCTGGTCAGGATGGTGATGACGGACCCTGCTGCCACGCGCTTCAGGGAGATGGCAGTGCAACGATCAGCTGCGACGATGGATCAATGGCTTCTGTTTACGATGGAGGTAGTGGATCAGGTGGTGGTGGCGGTGGCGTATTTACCCGATGGGGTAATGGTAACCAGCCACCTAATACAACACTGATCTATTCCGGCGTGCTTTACAGTAGTCACTATACTCACAATGGCTCGGGAACCTCGTTGTGCATGGCACCGCATCACGACGACCCTGGCGAGCATACCGGTGGTAGCTCGCTCGCAGACTATACCTACCCGGCGTTAACCCATGCACTCACCCCACCAGGTATCACGGGGTACTCGAGAATCAAATGTGCCGTGATACTCAGTGACTCACCCACCGTAAATGTGGTCGGGACCTGGAACTCGCCACCGGGATGGAGTATCGCCTATAAGGGAATCCTAATGGGTGCACACTACTCGGAACCCGCGCCGAACGAGCGAAGCTGTGTGGATAGTGACGAATTCGATGACTCATTGGGACATTCCCGTCCCGATGGGGGCCTCTACAGAGGTACCACCATTGCAGGCGCAAATGGCATGCTGGACAAGTTTGTTCCAACTCGGTTCGTAAAATGTGCAACGCTAATTAAGCAGTAGTTGCACTCTTGGAATCTGGCCGTCTTACGATGGCCAGATTCGGCAGGCTTCACCTCGAACAACTATCCTCGCTGAAAATCTCTGATGACTTCACCGGGGCGTTGTCCGGTGAACTCTCCGTTCTCGATCACAACTTCACCGTTAACCAGCGTCGCCACAAAACCAGTACTGTTAGTAACGACTCGTCCAACGTTATGGGGAAAGTCATTTACATAATAAGGCTGTTGGCTACCTAAATTCTCATAATCAATAATATTGATATCAGCATGCCACCCTTCACGCAGTTCTCCCCGTTGCTTCAACCCGAGAATCTGCGCCGACTTGCCGGTAATGCGATGAACAGCTTCCGGCAGGGTAAATATCTCTCTTTCTCGCGTGAGTTCGCTGAGTAGAAATGTCATCGAGTCCGCATCGGTGAAGTACCCCACATGCGCGCCCGCATCCCCCACTGCCGGTATGCAGTGCGGCTGCTTCATAAAGCGCCACTGATATTCCAGCTCTCGCGCGAGACCCCAATAGTTGAAGAACTCCCGACCTTCCGATTGCCAGACCCTTTCCACATAAACACGGATCGGGTCTTCGCCGGCGCGGTCTGCAATCTGCTGCAGGCTCATCTGCCGGTCCATATCCCAGTTGGGCGCTGCGTCCGTCCCAAGGGCGTGAAAATACTGCGCTTCCATTCCATCACTAAAGCCGTATTCATTTCCCTCGCTGACCAGCTTTTCTCGCAAGTCGCTGCCATCGAGCGCGTCAACACGATCCGCCAACGTCGGCAGCCCCATTAATTCATTCCACGCTGGCGTATCAAAGGGTACGCGCCGCGCAAGCCCAAAGAACGTATGACTGGGCCTTGTATGGCAAGCCGGGTTAATGCGAAGCCCATTTTCGTTTTGCTCAGCGACAAACTCTGGTATACGCGTCGTTGCTCCACCGCCGGCCGTAAACAGCACCTGACATCCGAGTTCACCCGCGGTTCTTAACATCTCCAGATCGATATCGAACCGGGTCTGCATATCGGGCACAACCTGGAACATCGCGCCCTCACCACCGCCCTCGATAATGGCTCGTTGAATGGCAGTCGTCTCGCGCAGATCGGCGAACGTTCCCGGCGTACATCTGCCATCGGGTACCTTGTGCATCAAGAATCGTGACGATGAGAATCCTGCGGCTCCCTGCTCCACGGACTCTCTAACCAAGCGACAAATCTGGTCCAGCTGATCATCGGTCGGTTGCGCCCCCTCATCCATGCTCGCATCGCCCATGACTTCCAAACGGATGGGAGAATGACCCGCCATACCACAAAAATTTAATGTTGGATTGAGAGACTCTACGGTGTCGAGATACTCACCATAGCTTGTCCAGTTCCAGGGCAGGCCATCGATGATAGCAGCCGCTGAGATGTCCTCGACGGCTTCCATGATCTCGGCAAGGAAGCGCTGGTTCTCTTTACACACAGGAGCGAATGAAACACCACAGTTACCGGTGAGTACGGTCGTCACACCGTGATAGGAACTCGGCGTTAACTCTGGCTCCCAACCGACCTGCGCGTCCAGATGTGTGTGCAAATCAACGAAGCCCGGCGTGACAATTTTGTCCGTTGCATCAATCGTGCGACCGGCCTCAGCATCCTCTATTCTGCCTATTCTTGAAATGCGCCCCTTGTCTACCGCAACGTCCGCTTGAAACGCTTCGACGCCGCTTCCATCGAGCACCGTACCATTCTTAATGATCAGGTCATGCGTCATATCACTATCTCTTATTACTGCTAAATGTAGAAATTCGGTCTTACGACAGCACCACCTCTACACGCTCCCGTTCCTGGACCAGTGCTTCTATGCGATCGAATTTGATAACATAGAATACCGCGGCCACAGCGGCGATAACACTCGCAAAAGGAAAGAAGTAGACCCAGCCTATTTGTGATGCAACCACACCGGAAAGTGATCCTGACACCCATGCACCGAAATGCATAAAGCTCGATTGCAGGCTGTAGTCTGTGCCCGCCTGAGCCTTGGATGCCCAGCGGTACCGAGAGATGCTGGCGGTATAGTTGAAGAGGCCCGTCGCAAAACCCAGCAGTGACACCATCGCAATTAACATGGGCAGGACCGGCAGCTCGAACAGAGCGAACGCGCAGAACATTGCACCCTCGAGCGGTAGCGCAACAACACTAATTAACGTGGTGTAGCGAAACCCGATCCGATCGATGAGCCAGGGGGTCGCAACTGCTGCCAAGGCGGAACCAACAATGCTGGAAATCGGTGCAAGGATGCCAAACTGAATCAGCGTTAAGCCCTTGTCCGCAAAGAAGGGGCCGGTCATTGAACTCATAAACACAACGCCAAAACCCCACATGAAGCCAAACGGTAAAATGAATCTGGAATAGTCCTTTCGCTTCAGCGCCTTGATTAGATCTGGTCGTTCGCCACGAGCCTGACGCTCCTGACTCGCAATTGGTCGTGGCGGTTCCGGGCGGATGATTGCTGGTATCGCAGCGACAAGCAGAAGCGCCGCGGCCGCAAACATCGTGGGTGACCAGCCAAAGGTTTCCACCAGGGCGATCGTGCCCGCACCCATCACCCCGGCCAGGGCACCCAGAAAGTTAATAATCGACGTGCCAACCGGGCGCTCCGTGTCGCTCATCGATTCTGCTGCATAGGCATCAACGGCAATATCCTGGGCCGCCATCACGAAGGATTTAAAAACCAGAACCGCGATAATGATGTATACCGCTGCCAGAGAAGGCGGAATCCATGCGAGCACCGCATAAGACATCGCACCGATGATCGTGCAGGGAACGATCCAGGTTTTGCGATAGCCAAATCGCAAGCTTCCAAAATTATCTACCACTAGCGCAATCAACCACTTGAACCAGCGCGGTATGTTGGGAAGCGCCAGCAACCAGAACATATCCAGTGGGAGCCCTTCTTTCCTGAACATGAAAGGCAGGGCAGTGGCGGTGAATGCATAGGGGAAGAACTGCGCCATATGAAGCAAACCTATCACTACCAGTTTGGGGTAATCTTTCTGCTCGGCCGTTGTATAAGAACGCGCCATGAGGGATCTTAAAATTTCCTAGCTTGAATCCACCCTGCATGCATTCACTACAAAAGTAAAGCAAATAGAATCCCTACTGGTCAGCGACCGGAACCTGCTGCATATCCAACTTCCACAAGGAAGAAAAGGCCGCCACGAGCACCACAACAATCATCATTGCAGTCGCGCTACAAAGTAGCGCGGTAGCGGGGCCGAGCCAGGCAGCCATGTATCCGGAAAAGAGCGCACCGATCGGACCCGCACCCATGTAAGAGAACGAAAAGAGCGCCATGACTCTCGCTCGCTGATCGGGTGGCGATAGTTCCTGCACGATACTCCTCGAGGTCGTTACCGATAATCCACCAGCCAAACCCCAAAGGGCAACACTGACAAACAGACTAACGAACCCGGTCGCAAGGGCAGCACTTGCAAGGCCCAGTGCGCCTACGCAATGTGAAACAAGAAGTGCCCGACCCTGTCTGCGGATATCGCCAATCCGCATCAGGCAAATAATCATGAACACCAGCCCTCCTGAGTTTGCAAGGTTGGTCCATGACAGCAGAGTGGAACCTCCACCGTATACCTCACGCAGAAGCAGGGGCATTGTTACCATGTAGGAACTCATGAAAAACAAACCCATCGCGCAGTTAATGATCAGCACCGCTCGAGTAGCGGGCGTTCGCTTCACTGTCTGCATTCCAATCGCGATGGAAAGCCATATGTGTTTGATGATGTGATGTTCCCTCGCTACGGGTCGAACTCTGGGAGCATCTATTTTTGCCAGGGCACCGACGCCTACCAACAGCACAGCGCCTTGAATCACCAGTATGACCACCGCACCAGACCTGTCAGCGAATGATGCAATAAAGAATCCGAGCATCATGATTGCGAATTGCGTCATGGTGGATAGCACAACCGTTCGTTGAATTCGACCTTCAGCAACCAGGGGTAGCAGACCGTCTCTCGCCGGAGTGACAATCGCCTGGGCACACCCCAGACCAAAGGCCGCCATCAACAACACAGAATAACTAAACAGATCAAGGTAGATGACAACAGCAAGCGACAAAGCACATGCGGCTGCAAGACCCTGCCCAATAATAGCCACGGGTTTGCCACCGAACTGGTCCGCCAGGCTGCCACCGATCAATATCAGAAACATGACCGGCGCGAGCAGAGTCATCTGCGCAATACCAACCATTTCCGCGGGTTCCCGCAATACGATGGTCACAAGCCAGGCAAAGGTAACTCCCTGGAGGCCGTAGGAGAGGAACCAGGAACCTGTGCTTATCAGAAAAAAGTGTAACGGTTTACCGCGTGATGCCATTAAGTGCCCAATCGTAGTTGAGGTTAGGCTTGATGTCGGAAAATTCCAACTCCGGCAGGCGGGTCCGAATAAATTCCTCAACACCACCACCGGCTTCAAAGTCACCCGCATACCATCTAAACAGTTTGGTCACCCTTAGTGTATCGCCATCAATAAGCGCGCCTTTTCCTTTTTGTTGGAAGATACCCCGAAACTGATCCAAAAGCTGAGCATCGAGCCTATCTGCCTGGTACGCCTCGCGACGCAGGTCCGGGCAACTTACCGACGCACAGTTAACGGCAAAGTGAATTAACGGTTCATCGTAGCTACGAATAATGTCGTGCTCGATATTATCCAGCGTCAATTCGGCCGAAGGCGTCATCAACACAATTTGATCCCATGGGCCACGGAACAGATTGCCGATGTCACGGATGCTATCAACCGGCCAGTGGTCAATGACTAATTGAATAGTAAGGATATTGTATGCATTGATGTAGAAGGCCAGGTGTTCATCCCGCGTCTGCAGGCGGGCTAAGTCAAACGTCCTGATTTGCTCCACTACCTGAGCGAAACGTTTACTCTTAGACAGCCCTGGGTAATCAACGAGGTTTACCGGTACGCCATTTTTCTCGCCGGGAGACACAAACTCTTTAAGAACATTATTGTAGTTACCCCAGTCCGGGGACTCTGCTAGGCACACAGGTGTCAGCAGCAACAACACCAGGGCTCTAACAATAATTCGCGACCTCCCTGTCATCAGCGGCCAGCTACACCCTGAATAAATTGATCCATGATGTCGAACGCATATGAGTTGGAACCAAAGTTGTTGTCCGGGATGATCAGTTCATCCACGCCGATCTCCGCATATTGTTCTACCATCGCCCTGACTTCCGATATGTTGCCAACCAGCGCGGGCCTAGCCGCTTCACGACTCCTAATCTCCCGGTTCAACACCTCATCATCACTCAGGTAGAGCATCACAGCTGCAGAACGTTGAATTTCCTTCGGATCACGGCCTACCGTTTCGCAATGTCGCTCCAGAACGCTCATCTTGTGTTTCATATCCTCCACAGACCCGTACACGTTCCACTCGTCTGCATGTTTAGCGGTAATTTTCAGCGTCATCTTCTCACCACCACCGCCGACCATAAGTGGTAATGGGTCCTGCAAAGGTTTTGGTGCCAGGGTCGCTCTATCCAGCTGATAGAACTGACCGTCAAAATTACTCTCCAGTTCTGTAAAGAGTTTCTTGATTACCTCGCACGCCTCATCGAGCCGTCGAAGTCGCTCCGTTACGTTATAGAACGGGATGCCATACCGGCTGTGTTCATACTCATTCCATCCTGAACCTAGCCCCAATACAACGCGCCCGCCGCTAATGTGATCTAACGTTGCGGCCATCTTCGCCAATACCGCGGGATGTCGAAAGGTGTTGCTACTCACCAATGTACCGATGCGAACTCGCGGCACCTGCGCGGCGAGGCCAGATAGCGTAATCCATGCCTCGAACTTCGGGATGCTCGAGTCTTCGGCTGCCGTGAAGTGATCGGTGAACCACACGCCATCCCAACCGGTGCGCTCGGCGTGATTAGCGCGCTCTACAAGCTCACCAAAGCGCTGTATTGATTTCAGGCACAGACTGAATCTCATGATGGTCCTCCCCCGTAAGGCCACTGTTCGCAAGTTCCTGACACCAAGCGTACAATGAACCGCAATGTATCGCGAGGGGGGATACGCTTATGTCAGAAGCCACAACCACGACGGCCGACTCCGGCTATGATCGTGTCTGGAATGAAGTTTCCGATCTGGGTCTTGAGCGCTTTGCCAGGGAACTGGATGACTTTGGTTACACTGTAGTCCCACCAGAGATCGCCACGCCAGAGGGCCTCGCCGAAAGAATGCTTGAGGCCTGCCTTGATATTGCCGAACGACGAAACGGCGTACGACCTGATCTTGCCACTGGCGATACCCACGCGCACCTCGGCATCGAGACCACCGGCACCACTCGAAAGAAGGGGGGCAAACTCAAAGGCCGAATGCCGGAAATGACTAAAGACAGCGATTCGCCGGTCGGAGACGTGATGCAATGTATCCTCACGGAAGATCAGGTATTCGAAGAGGGTCTCATGAATCCGGTATTGCTGGCGCTAGCATCCTACCTGTGTGGCTATCGTATGGTTTTGTCTGGCATGGCATGCTGGATGAAGGGTCCTAACGATACCCCGTTTGGTTTGCACTCGGATTCACCCGAACCATCACCCATGCCGCCGCAGTCATTCGTGACCCAGTGCACCTACGTACTGACCGACTACAGCCGTGAGAATGGTGGCCTCGTGATCGTACCCGGTAGTCACAAACTCTGCCGGCACCCGGAACCAGAGGAATCAAGGATCGGCGAGGATGGCAACCCGGATGCCGTGGTTGTCGAGGCCAAAGCGGGTTCTCTTGTCGTCTGGCACGGTAATACCTGGCATGGCTCATATAATCGCACCGCGCCAGGGCTGCGGGTCAGCGTTACCAACTTCATGGTGCGCCCGTTCATTCATAAGCTAGAAGAGTTAAGTGGAAACCTACCACAGGAAATGCTTGATCGAAATTCAGCGCGGTTTGCGCTGGTAACCCAGCATGGTCTTACTCCAGGTCGTCTGAGCCAGAACGATGGCGCGGAGAAAGTCGCACGCGCCAACAAGTATATTGCAGCGTTTGAGAAAGAATCCGGAACAAAATATAGAGCCGGCAAGAACGACTATTTCAACTAGCGCCCACGTGCTGATCTAACCAGACTTTTAAGGGGACATCTTCGTCCTCGGGAGAGGTATACCCAAAGCCACCGTTCGGACTGGCACCAAGCAATTGACGGCGAATCGGATCAGAACGGTTCATGTAGTGCGCCACCGTCATATTGTCTCGGGGCTTCAGCCAACGATAGCTGTAGCCAAGGAACAACGCTCTGCGCGTTATATCCGAGAAATTCTGGCCTGCAGAGTGCCACAGGCGTCGATCGAACATCACTGCATCACCCGCTGATACCAGAACCGGCGTCGCATCTGGATGTTCTTCATTTTTGTCTGCCGGTAACGACAGTTCATTCTTCAAATGACTACCTGGAATAACGTGGAAATTTCCTCGTCCAGTTTCAGAAACATCCGTGATGAAAAAACCAATCTTGACTGAGATGCGCGGCCGAGGATCGCTTTCAATATCGATGTTGATTCGGCCGCTGTCCTGATGCCAGCCCAGTCGGCGCGGCTTGAAGTCCACTGGCAATGGCGGTGAAACAATATAGTGAGAATGGTATAGCGCAATATGCCAACCAAGAATTCCCCATACCTTGGGAAACGTAGTCGGATAGTCTATAAGTTCCAGCAGCAGGTCTTCTTCCCCGATGACATCCAGCCAGTTGCCTCCCCCCAGGCTCGTATCCTTATCATAGGGGCGCTTGGTCTCTACCTTCTTCAGCGATTCCTCGACACGAGATCGAAGATCCGCAGGTAACGCTTCTTTGATAATCAGATAACCCTGCGTCTCGAAAAACGTACGCTCTTCATCAGACAGCAGGTGTTGTAAGCAACGTTCATCCATCGTTACGGCAGCACCTGTAGTTATGGAAGTAAGGCCGCCGAAGCGGACACCGCGTCGAGCCGTTCACGGTGCTCGTCATCCAGCGTCCACCCTACACCACCGAGGTTATCATCGAGCTGCTCGATAGTATCGCTGCCAGTGATAGCAAGGGTGATTTCCGGGTGAGACAGCACCCAGGCTATCGCTACCTGTGCGGGCGTCTTACCCAATTCTTTCGCAATATCAAACACGGTTGAGATAATCTCTCCGCCAACACCGGTTACCTTGGACTGATAATCTGCTTTCGTCCGAGATGCCCAATACGACCCAGCTGGCGGATCCTCATTGGGATCATAAAGTCCACTCAACAAGCCAACCGCAAGTGGACTAAATACCATGGCACCCAAACCCTGATCACGTATAACTGGAAACATGTCTGCTTCCAAACGTCTATTTAGCAGGTTGTAATGGTGCTGCACGCACATGAACGGCGAGGCGTTGAATCTGTCTGCTATCCACTGCGCTTTCATCACCTGCCACGCATCGAAACGGCTACATCCTATATAGCGAACCTTGCCACTTCTTACGAGATCATCCAGCGCCCTCATCGTTTCCTCGAGTGGCGCTTTCGGGTCGAAGACATGACAGATATAGAAATCGATATGATCCGTACCGATGTTTTTCAGGGATCGTTCTGCCTCTCGTATAATGTGATAGCGAGACAGACCGTAGTCGTTTTCACCTGGACCAATCACCTGCGCAACCTTCGACGTAATAAGTACATCGTCACGCTTGCCCTTGATCGCCTTGCCTAGAATCGACTCAGACACTCTCACATACGCCCTGTCGTCCATCAGACCGTAGATGTTGGCGCAATCAATTAGATTAATCCCCTGCGCAATCGCGTGCTCGACCATGCGCTGGGCTTCCGCGGGATCGTCCTGGCCTCGCAGTCCCATACCAAGGGCCATTCGACTGACTCGCACACCGGCCTTCCCAAAATACGTATAGTCCATGAGCAACCCCCTAGGTGCTGATATGTTGAGAAGAACCAGTATAACCCCGATACTACCCTGGACGTCATGCCCACAGAGGATCTATCCATGAAAACCGTGCGCCTAAGTCCACCCCCCGAATTGACCATGCCAATCGGTGAGGCGATGTTCACCCAGAGAGCCACGCGTCGCCTCGACCCCGACAAGCCCATCACTGATGAAACGATCAAGGTCATTCTGGATGCCGCCACCAAGGCGCCAAATGGTGGCAACGCACAACCACTCCGTTTTCTTGTTATTCGCAGCAGCGAGAAGATTACCGAGTTCGGCAAGTTATACCACGAAGCCTGGTGGGCAAAACGTAAGGACCAGTTTGGCTGGTCGGTCGATGAGGAAGTCCCAGAGGATTCGCCCTATCGAATGGCCGCTATTCTCGCCAGCGAACTGGGCAACGCACCAGTCGTGGTGCTGGCTTTTACCCGGGAAGGCGTATCCGGCGCTTCCGTATTTCCGGCTATACAAAACCTATTGTTGGCCGCCCGCTCTCTGGGTATTGGATCAGTGTTGACGCTACTACACCCGGTCGTCATGTCACGCGTGTATGAGATGTTCTCGATTCCGGGAGACGCCGAGTTGCACTGCTGCATCCCGCTGGGTTACCCGCGCGGCAACTTCGGTCCGACATCGCGATTTGAAACCTCTGATATTACCTACTGGGATACCTGGGGATCGCCGCCACCCTGGCTCGAGGAGTCCTAGAATACACGCTGCCCATTGGCAAGGGTGTGGTCCCAGCGATGCGTCTTCAGATAGTGCAGCGCATGACGTAGTCCGGGGCGATCCTCGCCACTGCGCTCCCGCGTTAAGGCTTCCACAGCGAGTGAGTGGACATAGCCATAGGGATCGTCGAGACACGCAACCAGTACATCGTCAATCTCGTCCATTGGGATATCAGAGGACAGCAATGCGTATATTGCGTTAAACCGCACTTGCGTCTCGCCGATCCAACCAGCCCGACTACTTGGTTCCTGCCAATCCGGATTGTTTACCGTCAGGATTTTACGTATAGCAGGTAGCGCGACACGCGTATTGGTACCAATAGCAGCCATGCCGTCCAGCACCACGCGCGCCACCTGACTGTGTTCGCATGTTAGTAATTCAACGAGGGCAGGCATTGCACGAGCCGCAGGTATACCGACCTCGCCTAGCGCGAAGGCGGCGTTAATCTCGATCCACAAATCATCGTGTTTGAGCAAGTCGATGAGCGTATCAATCGCCACCTCGCCCATTGCGCCCAACGCGTAGGCCTCATCCTGCAGCGTATAAGCGCGGTCGCTCCAACGGCGCACGTTGGGATCACCCTCGCAAATGAATCCGTCCGTCTCTTCCCGGCTGTATGGCACAACGAATTCCAGCTCCTTACCCGCATATTGCAACAGACTTTCTTTAAGGGGCTCGATGGCATCCGCTCCTGCACCAGCAAGTTCGTAAATGGCTTCAAGACGCGCTTTCTGGTTGAACGTGTTGAGTGCTGCCATCCATCGCTGAATGTCATTGGCCGATGCCTGATTGGCGATACGCGGCGCACCACGCATCCAGTCCCAGATATAAGACCAGACCTTATCATGGTTGTATCTACCCAGGCGCTCTCGCGGTGGTTGCCACGCACCCGCTTCGCCATCCCAGCCAGGCGCGACCGGGTTACTGGTGCGCATAAAGATGAACTTGAGCATATACCGGCTTTCGTCCGTTCGGTTACTGAGTGACGCATGGGCAATATCCCAGGCGATCAAAAAGCAAGTGCCAGCCTTGATGTGATCGCACACAAATGCGTAAGGAAAATCGTCGTGGTGCAGATATGGTTGCAGCTGGGTACCGGGAATAACCCGGGTAGGACCACGCTCTACCGGCGTGTCCTGAGGAAAGTACAAAATCATGGCGAATCGAGGTACATGGTAGCGAGCGCGGCCAAGTGGACAGTGTCCATCCTGATGCCAATTACTCTGCGCATGCGATCCTTCACCCATGGGTGGCGCATGCTCGTCACCTTTTAGCGCCAGATTCCGCTCTGCCTCGTCAAGGGGTTCACTGGGATGCATAAATCGGTGCGGGTGAAGAATGTAGCCGTGGCCAAGAATACTTTCCATTGCACCGTGAATTACCGGCGAATCGAGGACCTGCTGCAGCTCAGCAACTCGAGGCAGGACGTTGTTGCCCATGTTGAATTCGTGGGTATTACTCCACTGGATTTTATCGTAGATCTTCTGATTGATTTCGGGTTCGACGCCGCTATCAAGAACAAGAACACCATCGCAGATAAATCGGCGAACCTGTTCGTCGTCTAGTCTATGACTGTCGTTTTTCACCTTTCTGCTTTCTCTCCACAGGTCGATACTCGGTTACACCCGGTCGAATGTTAAGAAACCGCACGCCTTCATCGCCGACGGTAAACTTATACTGCGAGTCCTTGCGAATTACGAGGATACTCTCCGGTCCCAGTACCCGTCGACCCATACGAATCTCACCTTCCAGAACGTACATCACCTCATCCTCCGAGTGGCTATGCAGTTCCGTTTCGTATCCCGGGGCAAGATGCATAATGAATGCGCACAGGTCACTACTGTCGGCATCACCCACGATTTGAGCGCCCGTGGTCAGCCCTTCTTTAACATTCTTGCTGAGCCAGGGAGCCTCCTCGAGATTGGTAATAGAAATTTTGCTCATCGTGTGCCCGCCAGCGGACCGCGTAACACCTGGCCCGACTCAGCGCCTGTATGTTCATTGTTCCGCAACATCACTTCACCATTAACCACCGTCGCCGCAATGCCGTCCGACATTTGCTTAAAGCGCTTTGCGCCTCCTGGCAGATCCACTTCAACGGTGGGCATGCGTGGCCCTATCGTATCTGGATCGAAAACAACAACATCTGCCGCCATGCCAACGCGCAAAAGACCACGATCGTACAGCCCCCACTGCCGGGACATGTCATAGGTAAGAAGCCGGACGGCCTCTTCCGTTGTCAGTGCCTGTTTGTCTCGAACCCAATGAGCAAAGATATGTGATTGCAATGAGCTATCCATAAGCTGCGCAACGTGCGCGCCCGAGTCTGAGAGCGTGACCACCGTATGGGGATGTTTCATCATCTCCAGCACATGGTCACCATTCGTATTGGTAGCAGCCTGACGGAACAGAAGTTTCAGATCGTGCTCCAACGCAACATCGATAAAGAATTCCGCTGGCCGGACACCGCGCTCTGCGGCCAAATCTGAAACTGAACGCTGCGCTTCGTCCTTCATGGTGTCCATCACAAGGACCCGGTTCCAGTTCGGTCCGCCCGACACTAACGCGCCAAAGGAATTACGAAATTTCTTGCCTCCAGGGTCGGTAGCGATGTCGATCAGTTTTTTCCTGACCTCAGCATCTTTAAGCTTTTCGATCTGCTGATTGAGCGGCAGCTCGCGGATTTCTTTCCAGTGATCCCAGCTATCAAACGGGGTGCGCGTCTCGAAACTATAAAGTACATCAAGGGTGCGTGAATGAGCCTGTGCAAACATCCGACCGCCACGAGCAGCTGTCTCGTCAAGTAGCGCTAGCTTGCCGCGCCAATATTCCTCAGCGCCCTCCGCGGCAGTCACACCCCAGGTCATGGGAACACCGGACTCAACGCTGAGCGCCAGAATGCGATCATGATATTCCTGCGTGGCCTCTGGATCGCCCTCGGTAATATCACCTGCAAGCTCAAAGATGCCCGCGCCACATTTCCCCATGGCATTAACGATTGTGCGAACCTCGTTCCACTCGGAAACCGCGCTGGCGACCGGCATATCAGTAAACAACTTGTGGGTTCTCGAAGTAGAAAAGCCAATCGCACCCGCCCGCACCGCTTCCTGCACTAGTCGACACATAGTTGCCAGTTCGTCTTCGCTCGCCTGATCGGTGAAGGCCCGTTCACCCATTACATAGGTACGAAGAGCAGAGTGCCCAATATAACCAGCGTAGTTCATGCCCTTTGGCTGAGCTTCCACTGCTGCGAGGTAATCAGGGTAGGTTTCCCAGCTCCAGGTAATGCCTTCTACCATCGACTCCCGTGCAATATCCTCTGCACGTTCAAGATTACGCATCGCCAGCTCGGCCTTTTCTTCCGTGCACGGCGCGAGTGTAAATCCACAGTTCCCCATCACCACGCTGGTAACACCGTGATAGCAGGATGACGAGCCGATGCGATCCCAGAATACCTGGGCGTCCATATGCGTATGACCATCAATAAATCCCGGTGCGACGATATGACCTCCCGCGTCAATGGTCGCTTTACCGTCCTCTCGAATCCGGCCAATCAGAGCAATCTTACCCCCATTTACGCCGAGGTCCGCCTGATAAGCAGGAGCGCCCGATCCATCTACGATGGAACCATTCTTAATAACCAGATCGTATGCCATAGTCTGCCTTCGTTATGTATTAGAGCCTGCAAGCGGACCGCGAAGTACCTGACCGGGGAACGCGCCGGTATGTTCATTGTTTCGCAGAAGTACCTGACCGTTGACCACGGTCTCCTTGATTCCCTTCGCCGTTTGTTTAAGACGCATTTCACCCGCCGGCAGGTCATGCTCAACCGTCGGCATGTTGCCACCAATAGTCTCCGGGTCGAAAACCACAACATCCGCCGCGAGGCCCATGCGGAGAAGCCCCCGGTCATGTAAGCCCCACCGGGATGCTGGTTCAAAGCTGACCATCCGTACCGCTTCTTCAAGGGTGAATGCTTCTTTCTTGCGTACCCAATGACTAAACATATGAGTTTGCAGTGACGCATCCATAATCTGCCCGACATGGGCGCCAGAATCTGAAAAAGTAACCACCGTGTGGGGGTGACGCATCATGGCCAGCACATCACCGTCATCTTCATTGGCCGCCGAGGTCCGGAAGAAAAGTTTGAGATCATGCTCCAGCGCCAGATCAATCATAAGCTCGGCTGGTGGCACGCCCCTTTCCTTCGCTACCTCCGACATTCGCCGGTGTTCCCCCTCCACCGTATCCATAATTCGAACCTTGTCCCAGTTCGGCGGCTGACTGACCATGGCGCCCCAGTGATTCGGGAAAGCCTTACCGCCCGGATCAGTAGCGATATCGACCAGCTTCGCCTTGATCGCAGGATCTCTGAGTTTGACCATCTGCTCCTCCAGCGGGAGCGCCCGAATCTCACGCCAATGGTCCCAGCTATCAAACGGTGTATGCGACTCAAAACTCACGAGTGAGTTCAACGCACGTGAATGAACCTGAGCGAACATTCTGCCGCCTGCGGCCGCAACGTCATCCAGTAATTCAAGATATGCACGCCAATCCTGCGGTTCCGCCTTTCCGCTGATCAGCCCCCAGCTGTATGGTACGCCCGACTCGACCGCCAGTTCGAGCTGACGGCCAAACCAATCGTCTTTCAAGTCGGGATCGCGGTACGTTTGTTCACCGGCAAGTTCAAACATTCCAGCACCAGTGTCGCTCATCGCATTAACGATGGCACGAACCTCCTTCCACTCGGCTACCGAACTCGCGACCGGCTCATCGGTGTAAAGCTGGTGAATGCGCGAAGTCGAGAAGCCGATTGCACCGGCGCGCACCGCCTCCTGTACGTTTTGGCACATGGCGGCAAGCTCATCATCAGTAGCCTGCTCGGTAAAAGCGCGCTCTCCCATGACGTAGGTTCTAAGCGCAGAATGACCGATGTAGCCAGCATAATTGATACCCTTCGGCTGGGCCTCTACCGCGTCGAGATAGTCGGGATAGGTCTCCCATGTCCAGTCTATTCCTGCCTCCATGGCTTTCGGCGAGATATCTTCGGCGCGTTCAAGATTGCGCACCGCGAGTTCCGAATGCTCTTTCGCGCACGGCGCAAGCGTAAAGCCGCAGTTGCCCATAACAACGCTGGTGATACCGTGGTAACAGGAGCAAGTACCAAGAGGATCCCAGAATACCTGGGCGTCCATATGAGTATGTGCATCAACGAAGCCCGGGGCCACGACATGACCTTCCGCATCAATGGTCTCAGCACTCTTATCGGAAATACGGCCTATCATCGCTATCTTGCCGTCCACAATGCCAAGGTCAGCATGGAACGCTGGCGCACCTGAACCATCGATAACAGAACCGTTCTTGATTACAAGATCGTACGACACAACACCCCCCGTGTAGCTTCTGTATTGATCTCTTGCACCTCAGAAGATAGCACAAAAAAACAATCAGCGCCTAGCCAGATTCTTGCAGATGCATCACCCTACAGTGCTTGATATTCTGTTGGCCTCCAGGGGATTTGATATGTCCGATTATCGACTACTGATAGGCACCTATACCCGCACCGAGCCGGGTGCGTCAAAGGGCATTTACCACGCAACATTCGACGATGCGACGGGGCAATTCAACGTGCACGACCTCGCCGCAGAAGCCGTAAGTCCTGCGTTTCTCGTACAATCGGGCGAATACATTTATGCCGTAAACGAAACGCGGGACGGAATGGTTTCCGCGTATCGTCTTGACGAAGACGAGCTGGTGTTCATAAACACCGTATCTACCGGGGGCGCCTTACCCTGCCATCTCGCGGCAACGCCAGACTGGATAGCCGTGGCAAACTACAGCAGCGGAAACCTCGCGACTTTTGCCTTACGCGATGGCGCTCTTGATGAGCGTATCGATTTTGTGCAGCACACAGGTGATGGTCCCAACCAACAACGTCAAACCGAAGCACACGCGCACCAGACATATCTGATAGACAACAGCATCTTTGTGCCGGATCTTGGCAGCGACAGGCTGTACCGATATCAACTTGATACTGGTGGTAAATTTGTTGGCGAACCCCGGGTCGCGGACCTCAACCCGGGGGCCGGCCCCCGCCATGTGGACCACCATCCCAGGCTGCCCATTGTTTACCTGATCAATGAACTCGGTAATACCATCAACGTACTGGACACAGACACACTAACCGTTCAGCAAACAATACCCACCCTCCCTGACGATTATGATGAGGTAAGTACAACCTCCGAGATCGCAGTATCTGCAGACGGCAAGTTTGTTTATGGCAGCAATCGTGGCCATGACAGTATTGTCAGTTTCGCCGTTGACGATTCCGGCCAGCTTTCGCAGCCCCAGTACACGTCGACCGACGGACAGTGTCCTCGCCACTTTACTTTGGACCCCAGTGGAAAGTGGTTACTGGTTGCAAACCAGAACACAAACAACGTAAAAGTATTCGCTCTGGATAACGGGCGCCCTACCGATATCGTTAGCTATAGCAGTGTGCCCCGACCTGTCTGTCTCCATTTCCTAAACAGCGCCTAGCTGGGCTCGCATAGTCGCAAAGCACTGGACCTTTTCGTCGCATCTGTCTACTGTGGTGTACGGGGGGAATAAGCACAAATCCAAGGTATGGCAACAGCCGACAAAGAATCCAACCAACTAGATTACCCAAAGCTGGTCATCATCGGCATATTGAATATGGCGCAGACCTTTCCGGCCGCATTCACGGGTACCGCATTACCGTTCCTGTTTAGAAAGGAGGGCCTGCCGCTTGAGATGTTCTGGTTGCTCGCATTGCCGACCATGCCTACCTGGTTGCGCTGGCTTATGGCACTGGCGGTAGACAACTTCGGTAGTAAGCGTTTTGGCCATCGTAAGAGCTGGATCGTACCTTGCACGCTGGTGGGTACGGCAGCCTACGCACTACTCGCGTTCATTCCGCCCTCGCTACCCGCGGTGCATCTGATCGTCGCCATCCTGCTGTTCAAGTCATTTGTGCTAATTGCCCAGGACGTCACTATCGACGCTTATGCGGCTGAAAACATGACCGATCGAGAGCGAGCTCCCGGCACCGCTATTATCAACTGGCTCGCGGGAATTGCCGGAGTTTTAGGGACCGGAACCGTGGCGCTGGTCGAAACGTTTGGTTGGAAGCCAACCATGCTTGCCGCCGCGGCCCTGATGCTAATCGCCGCAACACCGGCAATGCTAAGACCTGAGCCACCGGTACCTGAGGCTCGCAAAAGGCGCCAGGCTAAGGGCCAACGAGCCAGCCTCATCAAAACCTTCAAACGGCCGGAGTCTGGTTACATATTGCCCTTCGCATGGTTCTGGGGGTTCGGCGCGGGCTTCATGGGCACCATGCTTGGACCTTTCTACGCGGATAAAGGTTTAACGCTGACCGAGTTCGGTATTCTGTCTCCGATCTCGCACCTGGCTGGTTCTACACTAGCCGCTGTCACGACGCCTTTGCTGGTTTCACGATTTGGCTTACGCAGCACCGCAATGGTTGGTGTTGCAATACTACCTATTGAAGGGGCCATGTTTTGCATGTTCGCATTAACGTCACTGCCACCCTTACCGCTGCTCATCGTTATGGTCTCCCTGCTCGGTTATATGACCGCGCTCTTTACTTACCCGGTTACCATCTCTCGTTATCGCTGGGCATCGAAGGCTCAGGCGGGCACCGATTACGCATTGCAATCGAGCCTCGCGGGTCTGGGCGTCTGGATGGCAGGGTCAGTGTCAGGGCTCATTGCCTCACAGGTTGGTTGGGTTTACTTTTTCCCAATCGCGACAACGATCGCGCTGACCGCCGGAATCATCTATGTGGGCAAGTTCAACCGTATCGAAGAACTGGTTCAGGAGCGCGAGCGCGTGGAGCTTGAACACTCAGCGTGAAGGCGGTGCATCACCAAGAACAGCAATCCGGTGAAGCTCTCGCGCCCCCATGAAGTCGGCGGCAGCCGCATGTTGCATGCAGCGCTGATCCCATATTGCCAATGTGCCGGGCCCGTAACGTACGCGCGCCTGATATCGCTCTCGGGTACAGTGGGCAAACAAAAACTCCAGCAAGGCTTTGCCTTCCCGTGGTTCTAGCTGAACCACGCTTTGCGTGTAGTTAGCATTCACATAGAGAGCCTTGCGCCCCGTCTCCGGATGCGTAATGACTATCGGATGGATTACCGACTCTTTTGCGTAAATCGGGTCAATGACGCGACTATCATGTCTTGCGTCGAGCGGTTCAATAAACGCCTTCATTGCATCAGACAGATCCTCGTAGGCTTTGTACTGTGAGGCGAACAACGTATCGCCGCCCACAGAGGGCATTTGTCTCGCCAACAACACGGTGTACTTGGGAGGAACTTCCTTCCAACTGGCGTCGGTATGCCAGTTCTCTGCGACGAGTGGGTTCTCGGGGTTGGCGGCCACTCTAAGCACGTCATCGAAGCCTTCAAAACCCGCAAACCCGTGAACATCAAGATCGCCCCATCGCATGCCGAATTCACGCAACTGCGGGACTGTGAGGTGCGCCTGGCCATGTAGCGCGAGCGCACCGTACTCCATAAGTAGTGCGTGGAGATTGGCAAAGTCGGCGGCGTCGAGCGACGTTAAATCGATGCCCCGCACTTCAGCGCCAAGGGCTCCACTCAATGCTCTTATGTCCAGGTCTGGATGCTGTGCAGTATCTGTCATTTGGCTTCCCCCCTAGTCAGCCTGAATCATTCTACCAATTGAACCTGTCGCGTGTCTGTCCATGACTTTGCACGAAATCAGGCCATCCACTATTCTTAGCCACGTTCCAATTAGGGACCCATAACGTGTCCGTTAAGTTTGATAAAAAAGAGAACCTGACCGGTGATCCAAGCCTCGCGAATCAGGGCTTTGGTCGTGTCGATACTGAAGTCGATCATTTCGACCCAGAGTCGGCTCGAGATGACCCCAGCCAGTTTTTTGAAGAAAACGGGTTCGTCGTCCTAAGTCAATGCCTGAACAATCAAGAACTTGAACATCTCAACGAGTTTTTCGATCGAACTCAGACGGAACATCCAGCACGCTGGGGCATAACGGACGATCGCGAGGCATATCATGTAGGTGCGGGCCTGATTTTCTCGCAACCACTGCTCGACTATCCGGAGCTAGACCCCTATACACAGCACCCACGATCATTTCCTGTTGTCGCGCATTTATTTGGCGGCGAACAGCACGTTCGCTTCAGCGAATTCAATTTCCGGGAAGCGCCAAAGGATGCCGGATTCGGAGCCATGAGCTTCCATCATGACGCCACACTGGAAGATCGTTTCGAACGCCAACCCTATTACCCTTGTGACTGGCTGTGTGCTGTGCACTACCTGACCGACGTGGACGAAACCACGCCGTCTTTTTGTGTCGTGCCACAAAGCAATCGCTTCGAAACGCTGCAAGAAGCTTTTGAAGAATTAGGTGAGCACTATAGCGAGGTGCCTATCTTTGGTCCCGCCGGCACCTGCGTGCTTTACGACACTGCAACCTTCCATACCCGTTTTGATGGAGACGGCAAGAAAAGCAGGCGCACGTGGCATCAGTACTATGCGAGGGGCGGCTGGTTACCCAGCTCTCTACCAGAATTGCCGAATTATACGAGGCCGCCCACACCAGTACTGACCAATTGGAATCTCTTTCCGGAACGCCTGGTCATGCACCCAGACCCGGACAAACGTCTGTTCTTCTCGCACTGGAATACGGCACAGTGTGAATGGGTTGCGTCGGGATTCGACCCGAAGGTACGTCGCAACATGCCAAGAGGTGAGCACTAGGCCTGGTAGTCAATCACCAGTGATTGACCGAGCAGCTCACGGACAAGTGAAACGAATGCCTGATGAGCCGGGTGAGGCAGGTATGTATCCCGTCCCGCTGCATCAGCGAATGTCACAACAAAACAGTGGGTATAACCCTTCGCGTTTTGCTCAACACTGACATCCGTTCCCCACTCGAAGTCCTGGATAACATCGATTTTCGACGGCAAGGCACGGAAGCCAGCTTCAACCTCAGCAATCTGCACCGCAGTAGCCTCTTGCTTGAACCCAAACAACACAACATGACGTAACACCTTAACTACCTCCTAACTACACTGAAGCCCATCACTCTTTATTCCAGTACTCTCGCATCTCCACGAAAAAAAACGAAGCAGTCCAACCGATCATCAAGAGTCCTGTTAACGACTCAAGTCCCGTTAAGAATCTAAGTAAACCGGTTGGTTCAATATCCCCGAAACCCAGCGAGGTGTAGGTGGTAAATGAAAAGTAAACGCAATCGAAAAAGCTGCCGTCGAAATTGCGCTCTAAAGTACCGAACCCCTCTATACCAATCATAAGGTAGTAAGCTAATCCGAAAATCCAGACTTCGATGGTGTGCGCAATTAGCGCTCCCGCTACGCCGACAACCATCCTTGTTCGATGCAAGAATCCGAGTCTCGGCAACAACTGTGACAATATGCGAAGGCTCTCGTAATGAATTGCAACAACGACTGCAATCACCACGCTGTTGATCAAGATGGACCATCCCATTGAATTTACACCTTTCTGCTAGCTCGGTGAGACATTTTACGTGATGACAACACAGGTCTATAGTATGACAGTCATCCAATAGGGGGGATGGTTTCATGATCAGGAGTATGTTCAAGCCGATTACGTTCCGGCCTGAAGTAGAAGAACTCGTCCGTTTCGTGGAAGACACGGACCCGGCCAACATGATCGAGGCAACGGTGGACAAGCTGCGCGGCGGGCTGGACCCAACTGTGCTCCTGACTGCCAATGCATTAGCCATCGCGCGCTCCACCGAGGTACCTGGTCAACATCACGGTGGTCCAATACACCCAGTATGTGGTATTCACGCAGTACATGGAATTTCGCAACGTCTGCAGGGTGAACTTGCCATGCTGCCACTTATTCAGCATACGGTACTATGCAACCACCATGTTCACTCGCCCTATATGGGACCCTACCGCATGTCAGAACTTGAACCGATGCAGGGCTCCAGGAAAGTTGCCTCCGGTATTCGCGCTCACAACGTAATGTTCGAAATGGAGTCGTTGGGGAACAACGAGTCCGAAGCAATCGAGGCGACCAAGGACGTATTCAACAAGGCCGTGGTTGCCATGAAAGGACCCATTGCCGAACGTTTTTATCTTTGGCTTATCGGTCGCGTGTCTCACGGTGAGTTACTCGATCTATTACTACCGTTGGGACTCAGTCGAAACAACTGGGACGACCACTATTATTTGTATCCAACGTTTACTGCCCGGGCACTCGACTGTATCGGATGGGAGTGGGCAGACATTATGCTTCGACCGGCAGTACGCTATCAGGCTCGACTAATGCCGGCCCTCTATATTGGCGATCCTCTCGACTTCGACTGGGTGGAAGGACTACTGGACGAATACAAGCTGCTCGAAATCGACATCCCCACCGCAAGCTCCGCCGCGGAGACTGAACAGATTGGGGAGTTAGGCATGGCGCTGGCACAGCAGGCAAATTATTTCGATACCATAGAGCCAATCGCGAAAGCACTCGCCGATGGTCTATCGCTAGAAGGAGCAGGCGAGGCAATATCCATCGGCGCTGCAGCATCCTACCTGAGTACAAGCTATGGAAATCCCATGGATGCGCACCTACATACGGGAATCAGCAATCGCCGTTATGTACTCCGGCAACAAGGCGTCAGCCTGAAAAACAAGTTACTCGGTTTGCTGACAGAGTTCACCGGTCCCGAGGTGTTACTCGGGGCGAGGAAGTTTGACTGGGGTTGCAACATCGAACCGGGCAGCACGGCTTCGCTACCTGATCGCAGCCAGGATCAGTTGCTGGATGCGATTGTGGAAAGTATTGATGGGCAACCGCTAATCAAATGGGCTGAGCTGGTGAGTCCAGCGAATGCGGTGCCACCGGAGGGAGTGAAAGAAACTGTGGCATTGGCTCGCCAGTACGCAGAAAAAGGCTTTGAACCTGAGCCCTACTTCAACCGGCTCGCGGAAATCGCCTGCCGTGACGACTACACGGAGATGCACTCACTCAAGCATTTTCAGGCGATTGTGGACGAATACTATACGACTCGAGAGCCGTATCGCTGGGTACACCTCGCCTCGGCCACCAAGTCAGCGGCGATTATTCAACTCGGTCGTGAGCATAGCGTCTATCGACAAGCCAAGGAACTGATAGCAGCCTGACGCTAACGTTATACCTAAGGGGCGTCCTGTGAATCCGCAGGCCAGACCTCCTCCAACACACCGCTCGCGGTCACCGCACAGGGCCAGCCAGCATAATGCGCAGTCTGTGTAATCATGGCTTCAATCTTTTCTCTAGGGATACCCAGGTTCTTTGCTGCGAGAAAGTGCATACGTTGCTCATTCTGTCGGTAAAGGGCAACCGAGATTGTGCAGGTGACCAATGATCTCTCCTGCAGCGTCAGATCATCCTGCTGCCAAACGTCTCCGAACAGATGCTCAATGGTGTAGTTCCACAGCGCTTTCGGCATTCGTTCACCCCCGCCGCCCACACCAGCGAACAGCTTCTCCACCATTGCCCTGCCACGTACCCTTTTCTCTTCTGACATGTTTATTCCCCTTACTTATCGCTAGGTGGCGACGGGTGTAGGAGGCAATTGCGCAGCACGAACTTCCAACTGCCATCCACTCGCTGCAAGGTATCCAGGTACTTGCGCCTGACACCCACGCCGTTATCACGGAAAACGATCAGATCTGACTCCATCATGGCGTCGTCCTGGTCGCCGTCGATCACATAGTTGGTCGTCCAATGCTGCGCATCCGGCGCTCCCATTGATTCAACCATGGCGATCAACTCGTCCCTCCCGGAAACATCACGATTAGGCGGCGCGTAAAATCGCCCGTGCTCTGTAAAGGTGTCCGCCCAGGCCTCGCCACGCCGCAGGTCAATTGCCTGATTGTAGCGACCCACCAGTTCAACAATCTCAACTCGATCCTCAGCGGTTAGCGACATGATCAGCTCCCGTTTCATATTTTTTATCAACGGTGACAATGCGGCTGACGATAAGCCACCGACCACCGACTTTCCTGTAGGTGTCATTGTAGATGCCTGTGGCCGCAACCCGTCCTTCGTAGTACACCGCGAAATACATGGATCCTTTCGCGCCAGCGCCGGCGCCTTCAATCACATGGTTACTCGTCCAATGGAGAGAGTCGTGTGGGTCAGATGCATTATCAAGGCTTTGAAAGAGCGCCTCACGACTGACTGTTGTATTGTCCTGACCTACATACTGATAGACGGCATCCTCTACATAACAATCAGCGCGCATCCGGGCATCCCTGCGATCAACGGCGTGCCCATTGCGATCAATCATCGCCAGAATCTCTACCTTGTCATCGACACTCAGTGACTCGGCATCGGATGTTGGCAACGGGAAAGGATCTGCGCCCCCATAACTCAGATGGTTAAGCTTCCACTGTTCGTCAGATTGTTTGGTGAGCTCACCGCGAAGATGTCCGGCCGCCAGTACTTCACCGCCGTGTTGAATGGTCGTGAATGCCGCAGTTACGCTGGCATTGAGTTCTTTCCCGTCGACAACGATTCCGTTCAACAGGTGTCTTGAGTGCTGCCCGCCAATCGCAGAAATCTCTTCGAGACCCAGAGAAGAATCGCCAATCTCAAGTCGTCCCTCGTTGGTAAAAAGCGCCGCGGCGTGGAGCCCATCTCCCGCATCCATCGCATGGCAGTAGCGGGACATCACCTGCGTAATGGCAAGGCGATCCGCAATAGAAATAGACATAGCCTTCATCCCCCCTTTCGTGAACGCTACCTAGACCATATCACGATCACGGATTAGCGGTTGAACCGCTCGTTCGCCCGCTACACCTGGCGACGGTAGATAAGCAAGTCCAGCAGCGAGACCAGCGAGAACAACACAAGCGCCAGCACCAATCTAAGGTCCGTGTAGTTAATGGTTCCTTCCACGGGATAGACAAAGGTTTTATCCAGCGCAGCCACCTTGAAACGGTGATGAGTTTTAAACATTGGATCGGCAGCTATCTCCATCAGGTCACGTCTGCTTCGATATCGCATCAACGCGGCTGTGTCCCATGATTCAACATTTTCAATGCCGACGATATCCAGTGACTGAAACACCGCTTCGCCTGCGAACACCGGATGACTGGCCCGACTAAGCAGGGCGGGCCACATATGCTCCATATAGCGACCCATGAGCTGGCTGGCATTTTCACCCGGTTCCGCACCTTCTACATCCGGTGGCGAATCCGCGTTGTCGATATTGTTCACCATGATTAACTGCCGACCGGAATCCTCTTCCATGAATTTTCTTACGAACGAGATACGCTCTTCGGATTCCCCGGCTTCACCCATCTTGCCCGTGAAAACATCAATCTCTTGTGTCGTCAGAGGACCACCGCCGGTATACCAAAAGGTAAATACCAGGTAGATGAGCAAGGGTACGCCCCACAGGACGCCGCGCTTACTCATCGGTTACGCGTCCTCAATCGCAATTGCCCTGATCCAGGTGCCTTCCATCTGTTCTACATTGAGCGGCATGCTCATGAAGAAAACGCGGTCCTGGGTCAGCGACTCTATATTCGCAAGCGGATAGGCAATGGGAATGTTATTTCCCGTCATAGCCCTGTGGGTTGGGCAGTTGTCCGGCTCGGGCTCCTTTGTTTTGGTTTCCCAGCCGATTCCCGGTACGCCGACAGCGAGCATCTTGATTTTCTTCTCTTCCGCCAGCCAGTATGCGGTATCCCCATCGATCCAGGGCGAATCCTCTACATGAGGACTACCCATCAGTACGATGTCGCCTTCCTGCACATTGCCAAGATGCTCCGGCAGTATGGGCTGACCTTTCAGATCGTCGAAGTAACACACAGCCGCTTCGCCGTAGTAGGCATCAACCGGCATATCCCACAATCCCAGCATGCCATCAGGCAGACCGGACCAATTGTCGTTGTGACCAATACCGAGCTGAATATGTGAACCATGGTGACCGCTTGGCGGGATAGGCCATACGGGATCGCCCGCCTGATGGCCAACAAGCTGTTCGATGGAACTGTCTTCAGGGTTAACCTGGTCTTCCAGATACCAGGGAAAGTTGTACGTATCAGGGGCGCCCTCGTCCACACTCGTGTCGAGTCTGAAAACGGTGGACTCAAACTTCGCACTCAGTTCAACTATTCTATAATTCTTAAGATCTATCATGTCTGCTCCTACACTTCTTCGAACGCTAGCGCGCGGGTGAAACTTGCTTCCATTTTGGTCATACGCAGCGGCAGACTGACATAGAAAACACGATCTTTAGTCAACGTATCGATATTAACTAACGGTTGCACAATGGGGACGTTGGCACCTAATAGCACTCGCTTCACTGGTGAGTTTCCGGGGGCCTCTGCTTTCTGCAGGTATTGCCACAATATGCCAGGACCGATACCAAGCATTTTGATTTGCCGGTCCGACACCAGCCATGAGCAGGTTTCGGCGGAAAGCCAGGGTCGCTCCACCTCCTCGAACGGACTGGTTAACAGGACCACGTCACCTTTCTCGACGTGAGACAGGTGTTCCGGCTTGATCTCCAGGCCGCGAGGGTCTCCCTCACGCACCCGACCGGCAGGATAGTCACCGCGCTCGGCAGCCGGCTCAGGCGTCAGATTCTTCAGGTTACATACCCCAGCCGGCCCCATGAAGGTTTCCGTGGGCATCTCCCACAGACCCTTCATGTCGTCCGGTACACCAGCCCAGTGACTGATATGTCCGCCCCCACCCTGTATATGTACACCATGATGTGTGCTCTGTCGTTCCTGAGGCCAGACCTCATCGCCCCCGGGCGGTGCTCCATACAACTTGAACAGGGAGTTATCGCCGGGGAATCGCCCCTCTCGCATGACCCACGGCTTGCCGTTGGGGTCGGTGTTACCCTCTAACAACGTGCCATCTACCAGGTATGACCTGGCCTTGAGCCTCGGGCTCAGGTCTACCGGCTTCAAACCATCTAAACTGAACATGCCTTTCCTTCTAGTCTTTTCACGAAGGCGACAGTGTAACCACTGTGCATTCAAGAAGTACAACACGTGGAAAATGAAATTAGGTACACTATCTCTTTCTCTTACGAAGGGGACATTGTGGAAGGAAAAGAAAATTCAATCGCAAATGACGAAGAGGCCGTCTATTCCCTTGCGCCGTTTGAGGTATCCGATGAGTTGCGACCACTAATCGATGAACTGGATCTATGGGATGTCGTTAACAGCATGCGCGAGCATGGTTACGCTTTAATTCGTGATGCTGCCCCTCCCGCGCTTCTGGATGAACTGCGTGAGGCAATCCATACCTACGCCACAGAAACACGGGGAGAAGAGAGTCTTATGCTTGGTGCGCCGATGATGCTCGGACGGCATCCAGCGGTTGACCTGGTCGCGACGTTGCCAAAGGTAATGGCGATCGCGGAATTCAGCGTTGGCAAGGCAATGCGTGCCGGTCGGATAGTAGGTAGCGTCAAGCCGGAAGGTGGTGAAGGACTACCCTTGCACTCAGACCAAGCCTGGATGCCAACCCCGTTCCCTGAACACAACCTGATGGTGACTTTCTGTGTCGCCTGCGAGGGTATGACCGAGGAAGAAGGTGCAACATTCGTGGTGCCAGGTTCGCACAAGCTACGCCGCAAACCCACCGAGAAGGAGACGGCGGACACCCCGACGATTCCTATCGAAGCAAAGAAAGGAGACATCGCGGTTTGGGATGGCGCCGCCTGGCACGGTTCCTATTCTCGCAAGGTCCCCGGGGCCCGAACCCTTTTACATGCGACCTACCAGCGCCTCTATACACAGCCTATAGACGATTTTACCTACCTGCTGAAGGACGAAGAGTACATGGCCAACGCACCGGAAGGCATGCGCCAGCTGCTCGGGGCAGATCTCTTCTTTCACACGGCGACCACGGAAAACGATACGGATATGGAGAAGTTCGGTTACGCGATTGAAGCCTCCAATCTGTAACGACGTGACTTTATGGATCTGATAACCCTGAAGGGGACACCGGCAGAGATCGGACACCAGCATGGTGAACTACTACAGGGACAGGTCAGGAGAGTCTGGGATTTCTACAGCAAGACACTATTCAACGGCCAACTGGCGCAGTTGGAAGAATATGGCTACCGGTTTCTGGAGGTCATAAGAACATTCCGCAGCGACTACGCCACCGAGATCATCGCACTGGCTGAAGGCGCAGGGCTCGCGTCCTGGCAGATCGCCGCACTGAACGCCAGAACGGAGATTCTGCACAACCTCACGGACATAGATGTTGGCGAATGCACCGCCATGTATTTCCCCGGCACCCGAACCCTGGGGCAGAACTGGGACTGGATGCAGGAACTTGAGCCCCTCGTCGTGGCGATGCAGATTGAACGTGCCGACGGTCATCAGATTCTGCAAATGACCGAACCAGGCATCATCGGCAAGATTGGCCTTAACTCAAATGGCATAGGCGCCTGCCTGAATATGATTCGCGGCGGCGCCAGAGCCGACGCTGTACCTGTACATATTATGCTGCGTGCAATCCTGGATGCGGACAGCATAGACGGTGCGCTGAACATCCTTGGCGACGCGCACGGCACCTGCAGCAATATTCTGATGGCAGACGATGACGGAAGTGTGGTGGATCTGGAACTGGCAGAACGAAGTTCGACAACTGTCGACTATGCTGGCGAGCCCCCCCTGCATACCAATCACTATCTCAGCTATCTGCAGGAAGACGCGGACGTGTCAAAGCACGAATCGTTTCCCAACTCTACCGCTCGTTTTACGCGCGCCAGGGTACTTATCCAGCAGCTGGATTCGGGCGCAGGTATAGAAGAACTCCAATCGATTCTAAAAGACACTGAAGATTCGACCTATCCAATCTGTCGAGATTACCGGCCATCATCAGGCCATCTTGTTGGTACCGTCGCATCCGTCTTGATGGATCTACCGCGCAGAGCCTTGCATGTCACACGAGGCAATCCAGGTCAAAACCCATATACTCGTTTCTCGCTGTAGTCTGGAGCAAAGCATGACAATGTACTTACGCCAGGTTTGCCTGGTCGCGCACCAGCTGGAACCGGCGATCGTCGAGTTAACTTCTGTCCTAGGGATCGAGCGATGTCATGTGGACCCCGGGGTCGGTAAATGGGGACTGGAAAACACCCTGATGGCCATCGGTACCAATTTCCTCGAGGTGGTCGCCCCCATTGAAGAAAACACCGCCGGCGGTCGCTACCTTGACCGAAGGGGTGGCGACGGTGGCTATATCCTTGTGTGCCAGGTCGATAGCCAGACACACCAGGATCAATGCCGCAGCAACGCTGCCGACCTTGATGTTCGGGTTGCCTTCCAAAGTGATCGAGGCAGCTATCACCTGATGCAGTTGCATCCCGCCGACCTGAACAACGCCATGTGGGAGATCGACTGGGATGACCGGGCAGAGATCGACGGCGTGTGGGAACCAGCCGGAGGCAATGCCTGGAAGGATCATGTCAAAAGTGATGTTACTACTGAGCTGACCGGTGTTGAGTTGCAGAGCGACGACCCACAGCGGGACGCTGAACAGTGGGGCGCTATCGCCGGCATCACTGTGGAGCAAACCGCAGACAGCTATCGTTTGCCCATGGCTAACGGTGAATTGCGGTTCGTACCAGACATAGACGGACGCGGCGCTGGACTCACCGGGGTCGACCTTACCGTCATAGACCGACAACAGATTCTGGAAGCAGCCAAAGCCATCAACGGATACCACGACGACCACTGCGTCGAGCTATGCGGCACTCGGTTCTATCTACATGACAGATGACCTACGTGAAAGGTGATCTACCTTAGGCCAATACGGTATACTCCTGCGCTTTTTCGACCTAAACCAAGGTGAATATATGAAAGTCGGTGACCGACTGGCAGAGCTGCTGCTGGAAAATGGCGTAGACAAGGTATTTGGTGTGCCCGGAGGGCAGACGCTGCCCCTGTATGAAGGTATCAGCAAGTTTCAGGGTGCTATTGAACACGTTCTGATGCGTGACGAACGTAGCGCGGGTTACGCAGCCGACGCCTATGCCAGGCTGACCGGCAAGACCGGTGTTTGTGATGGTACCGTTGGTCCCGGCGCCACCAATCTGGTTTCGCCCCTGGCTGAAGCACATTGTTCCTCTATTCCGCTGATCTGCATTATCTCTGATGTGGCGATGGCGTGGGAACACCGGCGCACCCGCGGCAACGCATCCCAGGCGATGGATCAGATGGAAATGTTCAAGCCGATAAGTAAGTGGCAGGTACGCATCACTGATCCTAAATCCCTCGACAACATCATAGACCATGCATTTCGCGTGGCGACTTCCGGCAAGCCTGGCCCAGTAGTGGTTTGTATTCCCGAGGACATCGCCGGTCAAGACTTTGCGTTCCGCGACCCGGTTACCGGTCGTGATGGCGCCACCTATCCCGCTACCCGCAGCGCACCAGATCCCGACTCCGTGGACCAGGCAGTGGCTGCACTACAAAAGGCAAAACAGCCCATCCTAATTATTGGCGGCGGCGCACACATATCTGGCGCGGGCGAACAGGTTCGTGAGTTAGCAGAACTATTGAATATACCTGTCGTCACTTCGATTTCGGGCAAGGGGATTCTCAGTGAAGATCACGCCAACAGTTTTGGCGTGACCGGCACATTTGGTAGTCCTGTCGCCAGAGACCTGGTAATGCAGGCAGACCTCGCCTTCTTTATCGGTTGTAAAGTAGGCCAGTTGACAACCTATACCTATCGGTGTCCCCGCAGGGACACGCAGATTATTCATCTGGACAACGACCCGGAAGAGATTGGTCGTAACTATGCCAACAGTATTGGCCTGGTTGCCGACGCACGTCTGGGACTTGATGCTGTATTGGCAGGTCTTGGCAAGAAGACCGGTAGTTATAGCTGGGATTTCGAGGCACCCGAGGCACAATACGAAGCCTGGTACGCCGAGAATACGAACCCAGAGCAAGCGGATAACAAACCCATCAAACCACCCACCGTTATGGGAATCGTCAATCAGGTTTTGTCAGATGACGACGTGGTCGTTTGTGACGCCAGCCTTGCCTCAGGGTGGGCCGCCTCGTATCTAAAATTCTCAAAAGCCGGAAGACGCATGGTTGCCCCTCGGGGTCTAGCCGGTCTTGGTTGGGGTTCGCCCGCAGCAGTAGGTGCCTCACTAGCGCTCAAAGGAAAGAAACGTATTCTGCATTTCGCTGGCGACGGCGGTTTCAGCTATTCCATGCAGGAGATGGAAGTGATGGCCCGATACAAACTGCCGGTTTTGACGATACTGCTTAACAACGACACGTTGGGTTGGATCAAGCATGTCCAACGTGACTACTACGATCAGAATTACGTATCCACGGACTTCTCACACGTGAACTTTTCGGTCGCCGCAAGCGGCTTTGGTCTGCGCACCTATCGAGTTAACGATATTGCTGAACTTCGCGAGTGTCTGGACAAGGAAGCAAACCCGCAGGGTCCGGCGCTTATTGAAGTGATCTCTGATCAGTGGACGTCACCAGTACAATCACTCTAACCTGACCAGACAAGGAGAGGGGTAATGAAATTAAAAGGACAGGTAGCGCTCGTCACCGGTGCCGCAAGGGGCATCGGTCTTGCCCATGCTATAAGACTCGCGAAACTGGGTGCAGACGTCGTGGTCAACGACATCAATCTCGAATCCTTTAAAGAGTTCGATGAATCCCTTGAAGCGGAATCCGTGGTAGCACTACTTGAAAGTCACGACGTTCGCTCAATGGGCATTGAGGCCAACGTCTGTGACGAGCAGGAAGCCAAAGGTATGGTCGATGAAGTGGCCGCAAAGTTCGGGCGACTGGATATTCTCGTTAACAACGCCGGGGGAATAGCCGGTCTCGCCGAGGAAAGCTATGCGGCGACAGTCTCCGCCGAAGACATTAAAAATACCATCGATCGCAATCTGATGGGCACCGTCTATTGCAGTCAGGCTGCTGCGGTGCACATGAAGGCCGCCAACTATGGTCGAATCGTTAATACCTCGTCCCAGGCAGGCATGCGCGCTCAGGCTAACGGCAACTACGCCTCTTACGGCATGGCAAAAGCCGGTGTTATTTCCTGGACCCAGTATCTGGCTCAGGAACTGGGGCGCTACAACATTACTGTTAACGCACTGTCACCCGCTTACGTCGCGACAGAAAGACTGATGCGACAATCCTTTAGTGGGATCACCGATGTCAGAAGACAGTTAAAGGTACCGCTGGACCGCCTTGCGGAACCTGATGATATTGCCAAGGTGATGGAATTCTTCGTCACCGACCTCGGGGACTATGTGACGGGGCAGACCATATCCGTTTGTGGTGGTGCTATTAATTTTTAGCATTCATTTCAGCTATATTCGACTCTCATGAATAAAAATAATCAGTTTTTGAAAGGCATAACAGTACTCGATCTGTCTGAGGGGATTGCCGGACCCTTCTGCGCCAAGCTGCTGGCCGATCTGGGTGCCGACACAGTTAAAGTAGAGCGCCCGGATAGCGGAGATATCAGTCGATCGTCCGGTCCGTTTCCAAATGATGATCCACATATCGAGAAGAGTGCCAGCTTTTTTTATCTGAATACTGGCAAGCGCAGCATGGTGCTCGACATCACGGAGCCGGCAGGGCAGGAAACCCTCAAGGCGCTGGTGCAGCAATACGATGTGGTCATCGGCTCAGAACAACTGGCCAGCGCAGGTATTGGTTACGCCGAGATCCGCAGCTGGAATCCAAATGCCATCTTTACGTCGGTCACCGGCTTTGGGGACGACGGACCATACGCCGAGTTCGAAAGCTCCCACCTTATTAACTGCGCAATGGGAGGCTGGGCACAAGTGTGCGGGGTACCTGAGCGCGAACCTATTCAGGCTGGCGGGTCTACCCCCGAGATGCTGACGGGTGGCTATGCGGCTAGCGCGAGTCTATTAGCAGTTCTAGGCAGATCCCACCACGGGGCCGGTGACTACATAGAAGTCAGCGCGCATCAGGCCACCTGTTGCGGCGCACAGATTCTTAGCCTCTTTTATGAATATCGCGACCTCATCCCGACACGTTATTCCAGTGTCGGTGCCGCTGCTGGTGGGTGTTACATGCTGCCCACCCGGGACGGATACATCGGCCTGAACGCTTTGACACTGGACCAGTGGCACCTGCTTTGCAAATTTATGGGAAGGGAAGACATTGCAAACAATGAGTACTATGAAGGGATTTCCTGGGCGCGGCCCGATGAGCGCCTCGAGGAGGTCCGTGAGATCTTTCGGGCAGCATTAGCCGACAGATCGGCGATCGAGATCTTTCACGACGCCCAGGCGGCAAGAGTCCCCTTCGGTCTGGTACCGGACCTCGCCGCATTGTCTGAGTTTCCGCCGCATGTTGAGCGAGACTTTTATCAAGAGATAGAACATCCGGTCTGTGGATCGGTAAAGGTGCCAGGCGTACCATTCAAATCCACTACGACGTCCATTCAAGTTAGTCGGCCGCCGCTACTGGGTGAACATACTCAGGAGATTCTCGACGAACTACCAGAATCGAAACCATCCCACAGCGAAGACAACGATGAACTGAATCCACTACCGCTAAAAGGTCTGCGGGTCCTGGATCTGTCTATGTATTTTGCAGGTCCGTCCCTGGCGCAGATTCTTGCCGATGCGGGCGCAGACGTAATCAAGATCGAGTCTATCCAGCATATCGATGGCTGGCGCCGCGCCGGCGGAGTAGCCCCAGACGGAGTATCAACCTGGGAAGCCTCACCCTATTTCAACTGGATCAACCGAAACAAACGCGACGTCACGCTCAACCTTAAAGATCCGCGAGGCGCGGAAGTAGTGAAGAAACTGGCTCGCGACGCGGACATTCTGCTGGAAAACTATACGCCGCGAGTCATGCAGAGTTTTGGGCTCGGCTACGATCAGCTTAAGGAAATCAACGAACGGCTTATCATGATCTCACTGTCAGGCTTCGGCGCGGATGTCGCCTGGCGCGACTACGTTGCCTTCGGCATGTCGACCGAACAGATGTCAGGCGTCTGCCATCTAACCGGATATGAAGATGGCGAACCACTTTTTACCGGCACCACCGGTGGTGATCTCCTGGCCGGCGTGATGGGTACGGTGGATGTGCTGGCTGCACTGTGGCAGCGGGAACAAACTGGTCTTGGTCAGCATCTCGACTTCAGTCAGATGGAAGCCTGCAATATGTATGTCGGGGATGTCATGACTGGCTGGTTCCTTGCCCAGGAAGATCCTGGCCGCAGGGGCAATTATCATCCAGGATACGCACTTCAGGGGACTTATCCCTGCAAGGATGAAGGCTGGATCGCCATTTCCTGTAAAACGAAAGCGCAGCTTGAACAGCTGTGCAACAAGGTGGGCATTGATGAGCAGGATGCCAATCTGGAGGCAGCGCTGAGCAGTTGGACAAGCGCTCAGGACAAGATCGAAATCATGCATGACCTGCAACGCGCGGGGATTCCCGCTGGTGCTGTGTTGAACGGACGCGACCTGTTCCACGACCCCCACCTTAAGGCACGCGGCGCCTATCTGGCCCAGGATCGTCCCGGTATCGGTGTACTACACTATCCCGCACAACCCTATCGGATGAATCGCACTGAGCCCTCGCCGAATACACGTTCGCCCCTTCTTGGTGAACACATTGAGGAAGTTCTGGGAGAAGAAGCCGGGCTCTCGTCCGACGAGATCGTCGAACTGGTCATTGATGACGTTACGGGCACGGTTCCCCTGGCTGCGCTGTAGGTTGCCTATAAGTTAGCCTGTCTTTCCGCGAGTTCGCGATCCCGCTCTGTCTGATACTGCGGCGACGTATCTCTGGATGAACGCAGATCCTGTTTGGTAAGGTCTTTGTTTCGTTCTTCTATCATTCGCCAGCCTTCATCCCAGGTGAAATCAAGGGCCTCGATACCCGGAGAATCCATAGTGTCGAGCCCAGCGAGTCCCGCACTTACCACTGCCAACTGATTTTCCGGGTCAAATGGCCTGCCGGATTCAAAACCCAGCGGATAGTCCAGGAACCTAGCACGCGGCGGCCTGCCAGATTCGAGAATATCCAGCGCGCTACCCAGTATGATCGTTGGGAGCCCACTACTTTCGAAATAACGTGCAATCAGACACACGGTCTGATGACAGACAGGTCACAACGGGACCAGCAGCAAGACATCAATGTTTTCTTTTTCAATGTGCGCCGCGAGATCAGGAATCAATTCGTCAGTGACGCGCCGCTGGGAATAGATACCGCCCATGCAAGAAAAGAAGTTATCCGCAAGACCACCGATGGCGCCGCTGTCCCGCAAAGCGCGCAACGCCTCAATGGGAAACACGCAGCGGGGGTCCTGCCGGGCCTCGGCAAGATAGTTCTCCGTGACATGAGAAAAACGAATATCGGCAACCTCGCTGTCGCCGGGAATTGTTCGAATACTCGTGTCGTCCTTGTAGTGGTAAGCGACCTGACCAGCCAGGTAGGTACCTGCTGTCGAAACCAGCCCTAACTTGCTCTGGGCAAGTGGCTTGGATGGCTTCACAAAATCCGGCAGTGAGTCGGCTTCGAACCAGCGATAGGCGTCGTAGCCAAGGCTGTCGTACAGATCCTTTGTCTGCTGGATATAACTAACCGGTCGATGCATATCGTCTCCCTGCTACTTAATAACGGTTCGGGGGACAGTGTACTTAACTCGCATACTTAAACGACATATGTATTTGTTCGAATCGAATTAGGTACACTGTCCCCCGAATTCTAGTACAAAGAGAATGAAGTTATGAAAGTCGTTCGCGTCTTGACTGCGCTCACACTGTTGCTAACAATCTCTGCGCCATTGGGCGCGCTAGCGGAAACATACTCTCCCCATGTCGATAAGGCTTACCCCACCAATGTCTACTGGGGTGATACCCACGTGCACACTGCCCTGTCGTCAGATGCCTATATTTTTAACGTGCGTCTCACGCCGGACGATGCCTATCGTTTTGCCAAGGGTGAAACAGTGACAGCGACCAGCGGCAAGAAGGCTCGCCTGAATCGTCCATTGGATTTCCTTATGGTCTCCGACCATGCAGAAAACATGGGCGTTATTGCACGCATCGATGCCGGTGATAAAAAACTGGCGGCGACAGAAGCTGGCAGGCGTACCGCCGAGATCATCGATTACGACATTTCATTGGTAGAAGCGCTCGACGCGGATACCGACGAATTACTGAATGCCTTCAACGCTGCGACACTGATCGCCATCAAAGCCGACTCTGGCACCAAAAAAGGTCTGGGTCATGCAGTCTATGGGGAAGATGAGCAATTCACTCGCTCGGTGTGGACAGAGGTTATCGACAACGCGGAAAGGCACAACGACCCTGGCCGCTTTACCACCTTCACCGGCTATGAGTGGACAGTGGCCTCCGGCGGGCACCGCAACGTCATCTTCGCGGACGGCCCTGAGGTCACCAGCCAGACCGTGCCATTCACAGCACTGGACAGCATGGACCCGGAGGATCTGTGGGCATACCTCAAGGACTACGAGGAAAGCACAGGCGGACAGGCATTTGCGATCCCTCACAACGGCAACTTAAGCGGCAACCGGATGTTCGCGCTCACCACTCGCAAAGGCGAACCGCTTGACCAGTCTTATGCCATCACCCGATCGCGTTTCGAGCCGATCTATGAGGTGACACAGATCAAGGGGGCCGGCGAAACTCACCCGCTACTTTCCCCCAACGATGAGTTCGCCAACTACGAAATATTCACATGGGGTATCACAAAGAGCCAACCCGACGCGAAGAAGCACGGCGCCACAGATACCAAAGTAGAAACCAAAGTCTCAATCAACCCTAGACCGAAACCCACCCATTCCTATGCACGATCCGCTCTGAAGTTTGGCCTGGGAGCAGAAGCTGAACTGGGGACCAATCCCTTCAAGTTCGGCTTTATCGGCAGCACGGATTCCCATACTGCACTGGCAACAGCGGATCAGAATAATTTCTGGGGCAAGATGCCGGGCAACGAACCCGGACGCAATCGTGTCGTTACCGGATGGAACTACAGTGCAGGAGGCTACGCTGCGGTTTGGGCCGAAGAGAATACACGGGAATCCATTTTTGCCGCGATGCGACGTAAAGAAGTCTACGCCTCTACCGGGCCACGCATGACGGTTCGATTCTTCGGTGGCTGGGACTACGCAGAATCCGACGCTGTCAGACCGAACCTGGCTGAAATTGGCTACGCCAAAGGCGTACCCATGGGCGGCGATCTGACCGCAGCACCAAAGGGCAAAGCGCCGAGTTTTCTGATCCGCGCCGTGAAAGATCCCGATGGCGCCAATCTGGATCGCGTGCAAGTGATCAAAGGCTGGCATGACAGCGATGGCAAGTTACATGAGAAGATTTACAACGTCGCCCTCTCTGATGGCCGGAAGGAAAACGGAAAGGGCAAGGTCAAACCCGTGGGCAGTACGGTGGACGTGCCCGATGCATCCTACACCAACAGCATTGGCGATCCCGAACTGGCCGTGGTGTGGACGGACCCGGATTTCGGCGCCGACGAACGCGCCTTCTATTATCTGCGCGTACTGGAAATTCCTACCCCACGCTGGACGGCCTATGATGCGAAATTCTATGGCCTGAAAGATCTGCCGGAAGAAGTACCCATGGTCGTTCAGGAACGTGCCTTTAGTTCACCAATCTGGTATACACCGATGTAATTGACATACTATATATGGTATATATACTATTTATGGTATGTGGGGAGTTTATGAACATCGACGCGTTGACAGACAGCTTGATAGGCTTCCCGCTGAACTCTTAAAACGGTACGAGAAGTGGAAAGACATTGTTGAGATTTCTGGTCCCAGAGGACTCCGTCAGATACGTGGTTTTCGGGATGAAGCTCTAAGTGGAAAGTGGAAAGGTCACAGATCATCGAGACTCAATCAACAATATAGAGTGATTTATCGTACCCACGGTGACCGTTTCATTGTTGAAGTGGTCGAGGTCAATCCTCACGACTATCGGAGGAAGAGCTAATGAGTGATTACCGTAGAGCTAAAAGAAGGGTCGAGGTTACGCCAGGAGAATCGGTACGCATCCTTCGAGAACTTCAAGAGCTAAGTCAGAATGATCTGTCAAAGATCACGAGCATTCCTCAATCGACAATATCGGCTATCGAACGGGATCGAGTAAACTTGGGCGTTGAGCGAGCGAAGGTCTTAGCGCGTGCATTACGGTGCCACCCGGCAGTCATCGTTTTCCCTGGTTGGGATATTTCGGCTGAGTCGGCCGCATAGAAACTCCCAATCAGAAAGAGGTATCAAGTGGAAGAACTACTGCTGCACGCTGACCGACACATTAAGGTGGAGCGTGCCTTCAATATCCGGGACATTGGTGGTTACCCGACCGTCGATGGACAAACCACTCAGTGGAAACGGTTTCTCCGGTCCGATGGCCTGCACGCACTTCACGAAGCCGATATGCAGGTGCTTATGGACTACGGCGTCAGCCTGATTGTGGATCTAAGGCTACCCAAGGAACTCGAGTCTTCACCCAACGTATTCAAAGATTCCAAGCGGGTCCGGTATTACCACCGGTCGTTTATCGATGAGGAAGTTCTCAAACAACTGGAGGACAAGCCGGTTCAGAACCGTGCGCATCTTCGCACAGACCATTTTCGCGCAGACAAGGGCTATCGCACCTGGTTGGAATACTGCCAGCCATCGGTCCGCGATATCCTGGTTTCACTGGCCGATAACGATACGGGTGTTTCCCTGTATCACTGCTCAGGAGGAAAAGATCGTACCGGACTGGTCACGGCTTTGCTCCTGGGAATGGCAGGTGTCGCTAATGAGCTTATTGCCGCTGACTACGCATTGACCGCACGCCACAACATAAACTCAACATTCAAAGGACCCGAACCGGACATCAAAAGCTGGCAGGAATACGAAGCAGCCTACTGCCCTCCCGCCGTCATGCAGGAATCCCTGGAACACCTGAACCGGGTCTATGGTGGTGTGTCGAGTTATGTTCGACACATCGGCCTCACGGAAGACCAGATAGCACGCCTGCGGGAGATGTTGCTCAAGCCCTAAGTAAACATGAGCCCAGATTAATTCACGTTACAGGAAGGACATCCAATTGAAAATATCGCTCGTCAGTTTACCCGTCCAGGACCCCATCCAGGCACACGAGATATACACAGAAAAACTGGGATTTACCTCGAAAGAGTTTAGTCCGGAACAAAGTATTGCTGTCGTGGCCTCCCCGGAAGATGCCGATGGCACCCAGATACTGCTAGAGCCCTGCCAGGGCACCTTCGCAGAAACTTTTCAGAAGGAGGCCTACCAATCGAACCTCCCTATCATGATATTCAGCGTCAGTGACGTGGACGCAGAATTAACGCGTTTGGAAGCGGTAGGGATCAAGACTCGTCCCGACCTGGATAAACCGGATTGGGGGCTTACGAATTTATTCGAGGATGGCTGCGGTAACCTGTTAATGCTTCAGGAATCAACTTGATAGTGTAGATACCTATTGCTGAGCAATGACGTAGTTGAGAATTTCCACCACCTGTTTTGGGTTCTGCGCCCAGGCCATGGCAGCACCATCGACTTCCTTCAGCGCATGAACGATATCTTCATCATGGAGCGTAATGTAAGGCTTACCGATTGCAGCACAGTAACCAGCATCGAACGCTGCATTCCATTGTTTGTACTTATCACCGAAGCGAATAACAGCAACGTCGCACTTATCGATCATCGTGCGGATTCGAATGCCGTTTACCTTGGATGACTTGTGGTCACGCCAGAAGCTATCGCTTTCGTCTCCCAACACATCACCAGCTGCATCACTGGCCTCATGATTGGTCACTGCCGATGAAAACGTCACCGGCAACGCCGACGCACCATCAATAATTTGTTGGCGCCAGTCTGTATGAATCTCGCCCGATAAGTAAACCTGCCACTGCATATTAAGTCCTTCTGTTTCTTTTCTGTTATTCGGTGACCTTACGCGATGCTACGCGAAGCGGTCGGTACCGGTCTGTCGTTACCTTAATTTATCGATGGCGCGACCCGGGCGCCAGCATATACCACTCCATAACTGGCGCTCCCGCTTCTCTCATCTCACGGCTCACCTCGAGAATCAATTTACCGGTCTCGGTCTTTTCATAGAACCAGCGCTCGGCACCCCACGCCTCGAATGCGCTGTCGGCTATTTCGAACGCGAGTTCTTCGTAATAGGCACGGATATCGTGCACCACAAACATCAGAGAACCGCCAAAGTCCTGCTGGTCCCAGGGCTTACCATTGGCAATCCTGATCAACTTCTCCAGTGCCACCGGTATTTCATCCGCCGTGATCACTCGACCTACTGTCGTTCGACCGTTGGCTGCGACCGCGCGATCATAGGCCGAACGCAACGCCTTCGCCTCATCGATCGCCGGATGCAAATCAGGATCGTAGCGTGGCGGCAGAGAACACACTAACGGCTCACCATCCTTGCTCTGAATAGTCTCAGGAAAATCCTCCAGCACCGGTCCCTCGGGTCGCTCCAGCAGCGCGAACGCGGCACGCAGTACGCTGCGTTGAAACTCGGGATCACGGGGTTTGCCCAGCGGCAGACCCAATGGAAACTCGGCATATAGCGAACGAGGCGTTTTCATCTTTTCAGCGATAAACCGCATCGGGGTAATCACAACCGTGGACAGCCCGGCTGCTTCAAAAACATGTGCAAGCGTACTCACAGTACGCGGGCAGAGAGGTCACACAGGGGTCAGCAATACCACGTCGACTTCATCTTTAAGCATCTGTGCCGCGCAAACGGGGCCGGTATCCAGCCGTAATTCAGATACGGTGTCGGACTGGTTGCCCGCAAAGGCATAGTGGTTGCTCGCCACACTGCCAATCACACCCTCGGCAGCCAGTTCTTCCAGGCGATCAATCGGATACACCACATTCATATCGGCGTGGAATCCTGAGCGATCAAAATTCGGGCTCACGTGACCAAGTTCAAGATCACGGGCATCACTCGGAATAGTCTCAAAATGAAAATCCTGAAGCTGCCAGTTGGAAACACCGCCTTTGCGCGACAACGCGGCAGTGGTCACAATGGCAACGCGTGCTTCCGGCAATGGGGGTGGCTTATTAAAAGCGGGATTGTCAAACGCAGGTACCGGCATTTTAATCACGGTCTCTTTCATCAGCTGGTCGTTATCAGGCATCCAAAATCCTCCAATTGGGAGCGTCGATTATGTATGCGCGCGGTTTGTGGAACAAGCGAATTACAGTGAACTGATTAACTCGCCCCGCGGCGCTGAATGATCTGGCTGGCTGCGAGGCAACCGTTGGCTAGCGCAGCATCGATATCATCCGAGGTGCACCAGGTACTGAGAAAATGTGCGGCGAAACAATCACCTGCACCCGTAGTATCCACCACCTCAGGCACAACCACCGCGGGTTGCTGGTACGTCTTTCCATCCTTGATGGCCATGGCGCCCTCCTCCGCGAGAGTAATCACAAACATCCCGGCGTGATCCTTAGCTAATGCCTGCAAGTGATCGCGCAGGGAGTCCTCGTGGGGCGCGACACCGAAGATGCACACATCCGCGAGGTCTTTATCGGCAGTCACCTGATCAACATGGGATACGGGCGTACCGGATATATCCGCGAAGTCCACAACACGCCTGCCACGGGTCGGTACACGCACCAGGCGTTCAAACACCGAGGCAATTTCATGGTAACGGGTCAGCACCACAAGGTCGGCTTCCTCAATGGTCTGCCGCTGTGACTCAGATACTTCCCAATCCAGCAAGCCACCAGGATCATAGCTATGAAAGAAACGCTCCCCACTATCATCGAGCCGGATACCAATAAAGGGGGTTCTTGCAGCTGGCGCGAGATCATGTTTGATACCGGACGCATCCAACCTGCTATCAAAAGCAGCGCGATCTTTGTCGGCAACAGCAGAGAGCAGGTGAACTTCTGCATCCGGGAAAGCCGCAGCCGCATGCAAGGCAAAGTTAAAGGTGATGCCACCCAGACGTGGTTCTGCCTCGCCGTCGTAATGATCGAAGCAACATTCTCCTGCGGCAACTATTTTCATCGGATTCGACAGGCCTGGTGTGTGAGTCAGATGTCGGCCAGACGCACCAACATCGCTTCATCTTCGCGCATGATCATGCGCAGGTAGTCAGGATCGCTGCTGGCCGCGTATACCTCGTCCGAGATCTGCCCCTGGAAGTCGTGCCCTGGCAGGATATACGGACGACAATGAATTCCATGTATGCTGATGCGTAAGCCAGGTGTTTCGTTTCGAAAAGATCCATGCCAGGTGCAACCCTGAAAGATGACCAGGGATCCGGCGGGGGCCTCGACAGGAACAGCCCGGTCCATTGCCTCCTGCTCAGGAGGAAATCGTTGCTCCAGATGACTCCCGGGCACGTAGGAGAACGCGCCGTTTTCTCGAGTGTAATCGGTCAACAGCCAGTTCATGTTCGCGATATGGGGCGCGCGCCAGTTCCACGGTGTTGGAATGCGACTCTGATCCGCATGCATGCCTGTGCTCATCACCTTCCCCCAGTCATCCGGGGTCTGCCACTTGATCCAGGCACTACTATTACTGAGCCGATGTATCTCGCCAAGCAGATGAGCCATCAGCGCCTTCTTCACCGGGTGGGTCAACACCTGTTCAAATGCCGGGCCCTGATCCACCAAATGAGTGATTACGACGTGACCGATTTCGTCCGGACGCCCGCCTAACGATCGATCCAGACCCTGGCTCAGATCAAAGTGGGCGCCGGTTCGCTGTTCCGCCACTGCTAATACTGTATCCCGCAGACGCGTGAAGAACTCATCCGGCAGACCAAGAACGGATTGTGGCACTACCGTCAATCCATGTTCATCCAGTTCACGAGCATAGGTCTCAAGCCCGAGCCGCGTGAGTTCGGCAGGATCTGCTTCCTGGGGGAGTTCGGCCATTAGAATTACCTAACTGTTATTGTCTCATCGCCTTCGACGTCATAACCCGGTCGCCCGACTTAGTCGCAGGGTCCCATCGCGCTGACGTCAAATAACGCAAAGCGAGCTGCACTGCTCTCGGATCATCTAGCCGCTGTAAGGCCTCGACCGTCCAGCCGCGTACATGGTGATGCCAATGATCGAGGTTTCCATTCAGCCGATCAATAATCTCGTCCGTAGACGCTTTGGCGCCCAGCCGGGAAATCGCAAAGGTCGCATTACGGACGACAATCGCGTCTTCATCACTGAGCCCCTTCGTGAATGCATCAACAACACCTGCATCAAGTGTCGTCTGCTGTTGGGTAATGAGACCTAGTGCCTCAAAGGCCACGCGGCGCACCCCGGTATCAGCACTCGTAGTCAGCGCCCGGATGGGCTCAATTGCGTTTGCCGCCGTTAGCCCCATGTCGCCAATCAGATCAATGATTCTTACCTGCAGTTCTGGATCAGCGTCATCGAGTCGAGATAATAACGCTGGCAATGCACGCTCCCCCGCCCGAACGATGCCGTAACCAGCGATTGATCTGACATCAGTGTCCTCAGAAAAGAACCGCTCAAAAAGTAAATCCAAACCAGATGAAGTCGAACCCAGCTCATACGCTGCACTGATCGCCTTGGTGTCGTCAGGGCAGCCAAGATTTTCAGTCAGGTCATCAATCGACTGTTGCGACTCATTCGTATCGTTGGCACCCAGATGCCACGCCCAGACATGTTTCCAGATCGGTGTCTGGCAGTCGTCTTCCGGGCCATGCCATTCAGGAGAAACATGGTTCCAGGTTGGCGCTGTAGGTTCCTCTTTGCGGGCAAACAGAAACTTCACCATATGACGTTGTCGACCCGACACATTGGCACAATAGCGGCCGTGCACAATATCGAAGTGCACGATCGAAATAGTTCCGGCGTTTCCATCCAGCGGGATCTTGGCTTCTTCACAGGGTGCAGAGGCCTTTTGCATGGAAGCGATCAGATCGGGATACTTCTCGTTCAATTCCAGCTCCGTTTCCTCATAGCGCTTGAAACGCTCGGTACCACGAACCGCACTGGCGTCCATTTTTTTGGTTATCCCCTGGTAAATTTCAGCTCGACGCGCATCTGCCTCATGCTTCAGATGATCAACTTCACGCCGCGTCGTGTACTGACTGCGCGGCACAATACCCGTTGGCCCTGCCTCAAGTGGCGTGTCCTGCGGGTAATACAGGAGCATCACATAACGCGTGGGGTGATAACGCCGAAGTCCATCGACTGCATAGTGGGAATGACCGTCGCCGTCCTTATGTAGCGCCTGGGCACCATCGGGATAGTTAACGTGATCATGCCGGTGAAAGTGCAGATAATAGTCGGGACCAAGGATCGAGGTTAACGCCCCAACCACCTTAGGTTCCTCAAGCATATTCCTGAGCTCCGGCACACAGGGCAGCAGGTTGTTGTGGCCACGAGGTCCCGTTTCATCAAGCGGCTCCAGTTCCTCCCAATTGCGCTCGTGATACTCACGCGGAAGGTCTGACTGCAGCTTCACATAGCCTTCAACAATGAAACGTTGCATGGCCTCATCGTCGAGTAGATATTTGTTACTGTCGTTCACTTCTTATCTCTTAAAATTTACCTACCTGGATGATACTGCACTTACACGGTGATAGATGGGATCTGTGTAAAATATACGTAAACTCTGTCCGTATTCCCTGAGTGGCACCAGCATGATCATCCGAGAAGCCAACACTGAAGACTTCGATGAAATCAAACGCCTCTATGCACAGCTGAATCCAGATGATCCTGTGGTCACTGATGGTCGAGACGAACCAGTATTCCAGTCGATTATCGATGCCGACCACCTTCACGTTTTTGTCGGTGTCATCGACGAAAAACTGGTCGCGACCTGCTACCTGAACTTCATTCCCAACCTCACACGCGATGTATCACCCTACTGCGTGATTGAAAATGTCGTAACTGAAGAATCATTGCGAAATCAGGGTCTAGGTAAGACCATCATCAAACACGCGCTCGATTTCGCCTGGTCACTTGGTTGCTACAAGGTAATGCTTCAAACCGGATCTCGTCGTGAATCCACCCATAACTTTTATAAGTCCTGCGGTTTCAGTGCCGATGAAAAGTTCGCCTTCCTGGCACGCCCCAATAGATGATCACGCATCTACTCTTTGATCACGATGGTGTTCTCGTTGATACCGAACACTGGTACTTCGAGGCCACCCGTGAAGCGCTCGCCAGGCTGAATATCACTATGAGCTTCGATGACTACAAAGCGCACCTGGTGGATGGTAATTCCAACTGGGTCGCGGCCAATGAGCAGGGTGCAACGGATGCAGACATTAAGACAGCACGAGCCTGGCGGGATGAACGCTACCAGTACTACCTGCAGCGTGAGGATATCGACATACCCGGAGTCTCTGACGTGCTGGATGAACTGAGCCAGCGATATCAGATGGCGGTGATCACGACCTCCAAGCGTCGAGATTTTGAGCTGATACACCGCGAGCGAACCCTGCTGGACAACATGGCCTTCGTGCTGTGCCGTGAGGATTACAATCTGGCGAAACCCCACGCAGAACCCTATGAGACAGGCCTTGGGCGATTCGGCATCGGACCGGATAACGCCGTTGTGATTGAAGATTCAAAGCGTGGCCTTGCAGCTGCCGAGGCAGCAGGAATTCGTACGATCAAGGTACACAATGAATTCGTCGCGCATCAGCAGGCGGCGTCTGATTTCACGATACAATCGCTGAAGGAGCTACCAGAACTGCTGAGGCGCATTGTTCAAAACGACACATAAGGTGAATGAAGTTGGAGAGAAACAAATGAGTTACGAACCAATGCATAAACCCACCAAGATGCCAGCAGCGGATGCTGACGCGGTGGGCATGTCGAATGAGGGCCTGGGTGGTATCGACCAACTCATGCAGAGTCATGTTGACGCTGGTGATATCCAGGGAGGTGTCACCGTCGTCGCACGGCACGGCAAGGTCGTACACTTCTCGACGCACGGAGAAATGGATGAGGAAAAGGGCCGTGCAATGGAATCGGACGCGATATTCATCATGGCCTCCTCCGCTAAGCCAGTCATCTGCGTTGCCGCGCTGATGCTGGTTGAGGAAGGACTGATAAGCCTGAGTGATCCCGTTTCGAAGTACATTCCCGAGTTTGCCGATGCGAAAGTAGCCATCTTCGACGGGGACGACCCAAAAGATTATCGCCTTGAGCCAATTAGTACGCCGGTTACTATTCATCATCTGCTCACGCATACGTCCGGTCTTTCCTTTGAAGGGCCGGGTGGATTCCTTCAGCCCAATGACGGCGATACCCTAACCATGTATGCCAAAAGGATCGCGGAGGCACCGCTGAATTTCCAACCGGGCACGCGATGGGGTTACGGTAACACCGGCATTCACGGGGTGGTGGGCGGCATTATCGAAATTGTGTCTGGCACCCCATTTATCGACTTCATGCACGAACGGGTGTTTACCCCTCTTGAGATGAACGACTCCTATTTCGATGTGCCTGATGACAAATATTCACAACGCGTGATCATCAAAGGCCTCGACTTTGCCCAAAAGAAAAAGGGAATGGGACTCTGCAGTGCGGCAGAAGATTTCCTCCACTTCAATCAAATGCTGCTTAACGGTGGTGCACTCTTCGGGCGTCGATTACTTAGCCAGGCGACAGTGAACATGATGAGTAGCAATCAGGTAGGCGATCTGTTTGCGAAAGCGGGTAAAGGTGTAAAGGAACAAAAGGGTATGGGATTTGGATACGCGGTGGCCGTCACGCTGGATCCTGAGATAGCAGGAAATCATCGCGGCAAGGGCTCATTCGGCTGGGGCGGCGCCGGGGGCACCGAGTCCTGGGTGGATCCTGAACACGAGCTAGTGGCGGTGCGTATGATGCAGCAAGAGCGTGGCGGGGATTTCTCGGAGGCAGTTAAGCAGGCGCTCATCAGGTAACATAGATAAAGTAAGGTAGCGAGGTGAAAATGGTCCGAATCCCTACAAATAGAGAACCGACGCATCCGGGTGAGATGTTGTCGGAAGAGTTTCTTGGTCCCCTGCACATTACTCAACGAGAGCTGTCTGATGCCACTGGCGTTCCTTACCAACGTGTCAACGAGTTAGTACATGGCAAACGAGGGGTCACGCCGAGTACCGCATTACGATTGGCGAAGTATTTCGATATGTCTCCTGATTTCTGGTTAAACGTTCAAATGCGTTGGGACCTGCATAGAGCGCACCGAACTGAAAAAGACGAGCTAAAGGCTATCAAGGTACGTTAGTGATCAACGAGGCTGATGTGACATACGAAACCATCACGTACGAGAAAGAAGATTCCATCGCAATTGTGACGCTGAATCGGCCCGAGCGGCTGAACGCGTGGACCGACCAGATGAACGCGGACATTGTTCACGCCATTGACGATGCCAATGAGGACAAGAACATCGGTGCAGTCGTGGTGACTGGTGCCGGCCGCGGGTTCTGCGCCGGAGCGGACATCAAAGACACCTTTCAATCACAACTGGATGATCGTGCCTCGGATGTCCTCAAGGATGTCGAGCCTTATGTGAAATTCATACGGCGCAGCAAACCAATCGTCGGCGCGGTTAACGGCGTTGCCGTGGGTGTGGGCGCCACTATGCTACTGCCGTTCGACGTTATCGTTGCCTCAGAGGAAGCTCGTATCGGTTTCTTCTTTCTAAAGATGGGCGTGACGCCTGAACTCGCCTCATCACACTTTCTGGTACAGCGTGTTGGGTTCGGGGTCGCTAGTGAAATGTGTCTGACCGCTCGACTATATTCAGCCGCGGAAGTCCATGAGCGCGGGCTCACCAACTATGTTGTCCCGGCTGATGAACTACTCGACAAGGCAAAAGAGATAGCACGGGAGATCGCTGTGCACCCTGCGCGGCAGCTCAGGATGGTGAAGTCTCTGCTGACTGCCAATGGATCGGAATCCGACATCAACAAAGTGAACGAGCGGGAGAAAGCAGCCCTCGACGAGGCCTATGCCTCGGCAGAACACAAAGAAGCAGTTCAGGCGTTTATTGAAAAGCGCGAGCCGAATTTCCGCGATCTATAGTATGAGCCTTTAAACGCCGGCCGAGGGATTCTGATGAATGTCGGCACCGTAGACCTCAGGTGAACGATAGACCCAGCCGTCATTGATCGGATTCGGGAATATACCTGGCATACCCCTCAGACTCACGCGGTGAATGATCCGAGTATCGTCAGGGCCGGTGGCCGCAGCAATAGGTGTCGCCGAGTGCAGTACCGTCGGGTTATCCCACATCAGAATGCAATCCTGCTCCAACCGATGCTGCGTGAGGAACCGGTCCTGAAACGCATGGTCACACAAGCGATTTAGCAACTGGGTGGCTTCTTTTTGGGACATCCCCCGAATGCCATAGGGGGTGCCGGATATCGCATACAGTGTTTTCTGACCCGTGACCGGATGTTGTCGCACCAGCGGGTGAAACGCAGTGTATTCAGGATCCCATTTTCGCGGCGGTATGGGTGTGTGATCCCCAGGGCGCGCGGATATCGAGATACCATGCCGGTGTTCGACCACCAGGTCATCGATTAAATCCTTCGTCGTGTCATCCAGCTCTTCGTAGGCAGCAGCCAGATTACAGAATTGTGTCTCGCCACCGCTTGCGGGTGTCCGAACCGAATACAGGACGGTGATCGACGATACTGTTTCCCTGAATGACTGGTCCGTATGCCAGTGAGCCGCGCCTTTCTTGTCCTTGACGGTATCTACCTCAACGTTGGTGAGCTTCTGAATCTCGGGAAACTCGGCATCACGACTGAGCGTGATGGGCTCTCCCAGTCGCTGCGCAAATGTGACGTAATCCCGAGTGGCAAGGCCGCCCGTCTCAATGACGAGGATGTGGTTCTCGTAAAGCGCCATCAGCAATTTTTTCACGCCGTCATCTGACAGTGCAGCCAGGTCGACGTCCGATGCATGGGCGCCGAAGGTGTCCGGCAAAGGCGAGAGGATCATTAGCCCTTGGCATCCCGGTATGGCGTCATATCCATCCCGGAGAATCTGGCGCCAACACCATCGAGGGTTTCTTCTGTCCAGTAATCGTGACCGGGTTCGGGAAAGCCGAGGAGATTTCGTTCTTCGACCGATGCTCGCTCAATCCATTCTTTGAATGCGGGTTTGCCGGCGGACATGGGCCAGCCGACGATACCCATCCAACGACATGCCTTGGGCGCGTAGCTCACAAACATACCAAGGCGGCCACGATTGGCGCTGGTAAACGCCGTACCGCGGTGAAACGTTCGCATGCTGTAGACCAGCAGGCTGCCAGCGGGGCAGGTTACCTTTACCTCATTGTCGTAGATTTCCGGACGGGATTCCCTCGTATGGTGGTTGGGCACCAAAATCCGCTCTGGATAGTGTTGTTTTGAACAGACCGCGGTGGGTCCTGACTCAAGGGTCACGTCGGTAAAGTAATAGAGGTAGGCCGTCTGCCAATACTTCGGCACGTTCGGTGGATACGCCAGGGTATGATTGCCATAGTCCAAATGCATGCCCTGGTCAAAATCGCCCTTCGTATTCATTGCTTTGTATGACAGGTGTGACTGCTCACAATACATGTCTTCGCCCTCCCCCATTAGTGTCGCGAAACGGCGCAGTTCCGGGTGAAAGGTCAGATCATTCAGGGCACTGCCTTGATAGGGAAAGTGCGGCATACCCCGCTGATCAGGATAGGGCGTGTCGTAGTACTCGGGCTTTGGGCCTGAGGGATCTTTGGCGAAGTCGACCCAACCGGGCACAACCTCGTCGAAGTTTCCGAGCGCACCTTCAAGTTCTCCTGACGTACAAAAGTTTTCGACAATGGCGTAACCGTGCTCTCGATAGTGGGCTTCGTGCGCGTCGGTAATCCGCTTAGTATCAGTGGTCTCGGCTTCAGTCATTTACTACTCCTTCATACCGAAAAGTACGTCAGGGCCAGCAAAATATCAATTGAATTGACCCTTGCTCCAACCCCGGTACACTGTCTGTTCGGCTTCACGATTGCCAGGGGGGCAATATGAAAGCACTACTTCTCAACGGGCAAAGCCACCATGGCTGGCTTGCCAGCAGTCCACTGGTTAAAAAGATTCTGGAACAGACCGGTCTTTTTAGCGTCGACGTCAAGACCAGGCCACCAAAGGGTAGCGACATGTCCGGCTTTCGACCAGAGTTTGAAGCCTACGACCTGATCGTCCTCGACGATGGGGGCGATCCGTGGTCCGACAGTACCAATGCCGCCTTTGTCGACTACATCAGTGCCGGCGGTAGCGTGGCACTGTTTCACCACTCCTGCCAGCTGTTTCCCCAGTGGCAGGAATTCAACGAGATTATGGGCCTGGCCGGCTGGGGCAAACGACCAGCGAGTGTTGGACCGCGACTTTATTGGCGCGACGGCGAAGTGGTTCGGGATACGGGCCCGGGTGACGCCGGCGACTGCCTCGACCTGCGGGAGAATCAGATTATCGTCCGGGATCCAGCGCATCCGATCACAAAAGGATTGCCGCAAAAGTGGCTACACGCCGCCGATGAACTTTACTTCAACCTTCGTGGTCCTGCTAAAAACCTTCATGTGCTGGCTACCGCCTACGTCGAACCCCAGGCCCAAGCACATTACAACGATTCCGGTTTCGGCAGCGGCGAACACGAGCCCGTGTTATTTACCGTGGACTACGGCAAGGGTCGATGTTTCAACACTACCCTCGGGCATGTCGAGGGCGGTACACCAGCCGACACTCGCGCAGACTCTATGGAGTGCGTTGGCTTTATCGCGACATTCCAGCGCGGTTGCGAATGGGCGGCGAGCGGCAACGTGACACAAGACGTGCCCGCAGACTTCCCCACTGAAGATGCGATCAGTATTCGTGAACAATGTGAGCTGCCCTCCGCAGCCTGAGAAACTATAAGAATCAAGGAGAGAACAATGTCCAACCCACTTAAAGTCGCCCTTTTGGGCGCCGGCGGAATTACCCGTTCACACCTGCCCGCTTACCTGGAACATTCATATCGGGTAGAGCTTGTTGCCATTTGCGACATGGATGAACCACGTGCCGTGGCGCTTGCAGAAGAAGCAGGCATCGATACCATCTACACGGATCTCGACACGATGTTACGCGAGGCCGATATCGACGCGATCGACAATTGCACGTTTCATCCGGCACATGCACCCTTAAGTATTACCGCCATGGAAGCTGGCAAACATGTTCTTGTTGAGAAACCCATGGCCATGTCCGTACAGGAGTGCGAAGACATGATTGCCGTCGCAGACAAGACAGGCAGGACCCTGATGATTGCACAGGATCTGCGCTATTCACCTGAAGCGGTCTGCGTGAAACGCCTGATCGATGACGGCAAACTGGGCGACATCCATGCAGGTAGAACGCACCTGATGCAAAAATTTGGCGTTGGCCATGACCGCTATGCCGACGCCAAACAAGGTGGCGGCATCCTCATGTCAGTGCAGATACACCACATTGATCTGCTTCGCTATTACATGGGTAACGTTAAGAGGGTCACGGCGGTTTGCAAATCGATAACCGATACCATGGCCAACGATGCAGAGGACCTCGTCACGGCGATCCTCGAATTCGAAAGCGGTGCCGTTGGCAGTGTGTTCGCCTTCCCTGGTGACACGCCCAAGGATATCGTCGATGGGAAGCGGACCCGGTCAGACAGGGAGTATGTTGTTTACGGCAGTGCCGGAACCATTCATTCGACCCCCCAAACTGATCGCAATATGGCGCACTTCGGGGAAGTCCTGTTTGCACCACTTACCGGAGAATCCGCGGGTGAGTTCACGCCGGTAGACACCAGCGATGCGGGTACGCCCAGCCTTAAACCCTTCGTTAACCAGATTCTGCACTTCGAAGAATGTATTAGAACCGGTGCTGAACCCGTTAGCAGCGGCCGGGACAATATCGACACCATGAAAATCATCTTCGCGATCTGGGAGTCGTCGAAAACAGGTAAGGCCGTCGAACTGATAGACCTGTAGCCAGAGCGAGTAGTCGACACAGTAAAACTATTTGGTATCATGCCCGCCTTTTCGCCGTCTCAGGGACGGCGCGCGTACGATCAAAGGAGCACTCGATGACCAGTTATACCGTCACGCTTGATACTAAGGACGACTCGCTAGAAGTCGTGGGCGGCAAGGGACGGTCCCTTGCCAAAATGACCAATGCCGGTTTTCACGTACCAGGGGGGTTTCAGGTGACTACGGCGGCTTATCGCAGTTTTGTTGCAGATAACAATCTGCAGGATCAGATTCTTGAGTTCGCCAAACCCGCAGTCGTGGAAGGTCGCCCTTCTTTTGAGCAGTCTTCCACCAACATCCAGGGGCTGTTCGCGGAGATTGAGCTCGCCGAAGAGATAACTTCAGAAATCAGAGCAGCCTACGAGTCGCTGGATCGTGAACCTCCGGTTGCGGTTCGCTCATCTGCGAACGCTGAAGATCTGCCCGGCCTATCCTTTGCCGGTCAGCAGGAAACGTATCTCAATGTCACCGGTGCAGACGCTGTAGTCGCGGCAGTGAGGAACTGTTGGAGTTCTTTGTGGACCGCGCAGGCAATCAGCTATCGTCATCAGAATGGCATCGATCAGGATTCAGTCGCGATGGCAGTTGTGGTTCAGATCATGGTGCCTTCAGAAGTATCCGGCATCCTGTTTACCGCGAACCCTGCCACTGGCGAGCGCAATGAAATCATCATCAACGCCAGCTTCGGTCTTGGTGAGGCGGTAGTCAGCGGTCAGGTTACACCAGACACCTATATCGTCGACAATGCCAACAAAACAGTCAAAGAAACGATGATCGGGCCGAAAGAGCAGAAGATCATCTCAGACGGTGCCCAGGGCGTGAAGATGGAAGATGTATCCGCATCGGAACGGGATCAGTCCTCGCTATCCGATGACATGCTGACCGAACTCATCGAGACGGTGCTGAAGATCGAGGCGCTGTATGATGGCCTGCCACAAGATATCGAGTGGGCATTTTCGAATGGAAAATTACATCTTCTCCAGTCCAGGCCAATCACCAACCTCCCCGTTCAGCCAATTGAAGTCGAGTGGATACCGACACCACCGGCAAAAACCCTGGTACGCCGACAAATAGTCGAAAACATGCCCGACCCGGTTTGTCCCTTGTTTGAACAGCTCTACATGACCGAAGGCCTGGAGATGCCGCGTAAAGACAAGAGCGTCATGGTGGGCGGTGGTCCGCTGTTTGTCACCATGAATGGCTTCGCTTACCAGCGCGCCGACTGGCCGCAGCTGCAGCCGAAAAAGAAAAAGGAATCCAAGGAGGTGACTGACGACGACCTGGAAGAACAGGATAATCGGTTGGCCAAGCTTGCGGCAGCACTCAACACACCCGATGACAAGGTAGCCAAGCAGGAAGAGCACGACATGGAGCTGATGGTCGCTGATCTTCCTAAGGAAGATCGTAGGGCGTTTAGTGAATTCCAGGCATCGCAGAACATCGACGACCTTGCACATCAGGTCACCATGCCAAGGAGCGGTACCTCGGTCTATATGTTTGCCAGCAAAACGGATTTCAATGACAGGCAATTGGCGGAATGGCACGACGAAACGATGCCGCGCCTTAGAGGTGTTGGTGAGAAGTGGGCCAAACTGGATCTGGCAACGGCAAGCGATGAAGAGTTGCTCGCGGGCATCATCGAGATGGGTCATGAAGAAGGTAACTACTGGTCCAGTAATGCCAGTCATACTTTTGGCGTCGCCAAGTCTACAGATTCACATCTGCAGGACTTCCTTGCAACCCACCTGCCCGACCATAACTACATCAGTGGACAGTTTCTCTCGGGCATCGAGTCAAAAACTATGCAGGCAAACAGGGATCTTTTCGAAATTGCCAAGCTGATTCGAGCCAGCGAAGAGCTGACCTACCTTGTCATCGTGACACCAGCGCAATTCCTCATGGACGCCCTGCGCGAGCATGCGGATGCAACGGCCGTTGTAGAAGGTATCGATCAATACCTCGATGCCTACGGTCACCAGGGTTACAGCATGGATTTCGTTGAGCCAACGCAGATCGAAGATCCATCCGCGCTCTTCGCCACGATTAAGGCGATGGTTCAGGACGAGGACTACGATCCGAAAAACCAGGAAATCAAAGCCGCAGCCATTCGTGAGCAGAAGTTTTCAGAGGTCTCAGAGCTGTTATCGGGCATCGAGTACTGGCAGTTCCGTTATCGCTGGTGGCTCGCGCGCAAATACAACTACATTCGCGAGGAAGTGGCTTTCTACTTTGGTTATACCTGGAAGGTGCTGCGCCCCATGGCATCAGAGCTGGGCCGCCGCATGGTTGAGGCAGGTACGTTCCTTTTGCCAGAAGACATTTATTTTATGGTAACCGACGAGATCGAGCAGGCTATCGAGGCTCGCAAGTCCGGCAAGGCCCTGCCCGAACTGGGTAAGCTCGCGGCGAAACGACGTGAACTTAGAGAGGCACGCAAGCGTCACCATCCACCAGGTACCGTACCGGAAGAAGCCAGCAATGTGCCCGGTATCAAGTTCAAGGAAACCCAGATCAAGAACGACGAGAACAGCGATACGATGCGCGGTTTTGCGGTTAGCTCCGGGCGTATTACCGCACCGGCCAGTGTGATTCTCGGCCCAACCGAGTTCGACAAGATGGCGCCGGGTTCTATTCTGGTGTCACCGCTCACCACCCCCGCGTGGACCCAGCTATTTGCCCACGCCGTGGGTCTTGTGACCGACATGGGGAGTATCCTCGCGCATGGCTCAATCGTTGCGCGGGAATATGGCATCCCGGCGGTACTGGGTGTGGGTAACGGCACCAAGCGCATCAAGCATGGTCAAATGATTACCATTGATGGTGATGCAGGCACAGTGGATATTCACGAGGAAGTTGAAGAGACCGGATAGTCGAATCCGGAATGTGGTTCGCTGGTGACGGTGTGATCTCTTATTGAAAAGGTGTTCTCGACATGCGCTTCATAATAGGTCACGGCCTGTAGCAGAACGTTGAGGAATTGCAGACGGTCGTAGGTCAGCACCCTGACGTCCGAAAGATCGAATTGCGTCTTGTGATTGACGGCAGCGCTGGCCGTATCAATGGCCAGGTAGTGATTCTGCAGCAGTGCCTGTAGCTGATCTCGCGTATCTGTGGCAACACCAGTTACTAGGTACGCGTCGTAGACAGCCGTTAAATCATGTTCCGCTGTTTTCCGCTCTAAAATGAGTGTGGTCAGCTTGCCTGTTACCACCTCGACAGATAGCTTGCCAAAGTCCTCGGACATCGGTAGTTCTGCAGGTCTGTTGTCTTGTCTACCCGGCATTCGCCTGGTGAAGGGTGGCTTTACGATCTTAAATATCAAACGGCGATACGGCAGCTTAGTACTTGAGGCCAGGTCTGAAACCGCCCGAAGATGCCCATCAACCATGAACGTCGCGTCGTGGTTCTCCACGTATAGCATTGTTCTTAGGTTCGGCGCCTGCACCAGCGACCGAAGAAAATCTGTACCTGGCGTTGTCGCTTGTTGCGGGTAATAGAAAACACATCTGCCCTCGGTCGCCGAATTTACCTGATTCACTGCGGCGAGAATCTCTGTCGTGTCGCTCTGATAGTCGGGCGCGTACCTGGACCACAGTCTGCTGAGTAGCGGCAGGTAGCAGTCGGGTGATGCAAGGTCTATGGCGGAAATATCGAGCACACGGTAACCGTCGTCATCTGACGCGGCAGCACCCCGAGCGTATTCCATTCGAGTGGTGAAACGCTTGGGTAGGTCGTAGATGCTAACGACGAGCAGCATATCCTCAGTGACTTCCCGAGCAGCGCATTCAAGTAAGGCATGTGAAATAGCTTCTGTCAGCCCTTCTCTGGCCAGGTTTCTGCTAAGACGCTTGATAGTCGCTTTTAGCGCAACGTCTTCACCCAGCGATCGCGCAATATCGGTGAGGTGCAGAGATCGCGCACGGTGAATACCGACGATCATCTCCTGAACGAATCTGGCCGACACCACCCCTAACCCTCGAGTAAGTTCCGCCGAAAAAGACCGAATGCGCATCGAGTTTGCCGACTTAAGCACCGAACTCGTCATTACAAACACCTAAATGAACATTTGAGGATGGTATCACCACATACTTTCGAGGAAACAGTTTACGACCGAAGTTCGGCAGTTTACGACCGCAGTATAGAGGATTATATCCCATTGTTTTTTATATAATTTACTAATTAATGGGGAAACTTTGGAAGTTCAATGTGAAACAGCTTGATATTGACAATAACGACGTAAAGAATACGATTTCGATAACCTGTAACAGTACTTTTGGGGGGTACACCTTAATGAAGAAACTCATTCCAATTGTGTCACTGGGATTGGCACTGACCCTAACGGGGTTCCCAACTGCTTATGCGGCGGATGACGAAGAAGACAAAGGCTTTATCGAAGAAGTCATCGTAACTGCCGAGAAACGTTCAGAAAACCTGCTCGATGTACCGGTCACCATGACCGCCTTCAGCAGCCAGATGATTGAAGAACTTGGTATGACTAACCAAGATGACCTGGAGCAAATGGTTCCAGGCCTGCAGTTTCAGGATGAAGGCGAGCAATCCGGCCAAGGTACGTCGATACGCGGTATCGGCACGAGACTCCATGGTGAGACCCACCCGGACCTCGCGGTTGCCACTTATATCGACGGTATTTACTCGCTGGGTATCTACGGCGTCGCACCCAATATGTTTGACCTGGAGCGAGTGGAAGTTGCTCGTGGTCCGCAGGGCACCCTCAATGGCCGCAACTCTATTGCCGGATCTATCAGTTATTACTCGACTAAACCCACCGATGAGTGGGATCTTCTGGTGCATACCGAGTTTACCAACCAGTTTACGCAGCGCTACGGTGTGGCTTTCGGTGGCCCAATTACTGAAAACATTTCCTTTCGAATCAACGGTAGCTACTACGAAGGTGATGGCGCACAAAAGAATATTGGTTTCGGCGAGGATTTCGATGCACCTGATCAAAAGTTTTTCGCGCCGCAGCTGCGTTTCAAAACCGATAGAATGGATTTGAATCTGCGCTATACCAAGCTGAATGACGACGGCATTCCTAGGACGCAGGTGCACTTGACTAATTTCGACATTACCAGCGCTACCGATTTTCTCGGAAATCCGAACGCGCATTACCTGTGGGAGGGTCCTGTTCCGTCCGTACCAGCAGGCTGTCCACCTCGCACGCCTGGCTGGCAGTGTGGTGACATTAAGAACGAGCTGAATGTGAACCGGTCCGCGGTTGGCGGTAGTACCGCGGAGCGAGCCTCGATCGCTTTCAGTTTCGACATTAACGACAACTTCACGCTGCGTTACAACTACGGCGACACCGATAACTTCTCGCAGGTCACGAGAGACCGCGACCTGACCAACCGGGTAGCCAGTGCAGATAATCCACTCATAGCATCCGACGCACCGGTGCCCTTGAGAGATGAGATGTATCAGACGGACTACGCCTACACTGAGAGTTCTCACGAGTTGCAGCTGGTTTCAAACCTGGACGGTAACTTCAACTTCATCGTCGGCGCCTTTACCTACGAGAATACCAGTGAGTGGATCGTACCTTCCTTTGTCTTCACCAATAGCTGGTCGAATAGTTTTGCAGAAGATGTAGCAGCAACAACAAGTTTCGGTACTTGTGCGAATGCGCTTTCTTTTCTTACGATGATCTTCGGCGCAGCCTCGTCGGCGGCAGAAGCGGAGGAAATGGGCGTGCCCGGTAACTACTGGTACTGTCCTGAAGGTGACGACCACAACCAATGGTTGAGTTTCGAGTCGAAAGGCGCCTCAGATACCGATGCCTACTTCATCAACGGTGACTATCAGGTTAACGATCAGTGGTTGGTCTCTGGCGGTCTTCGCTATACGGAAGATAACAAGGTTCAGACCTTTAACGGTGGCTTTGCAAAATTCGGGTTTGGCTTTATCGGTGGCATACCCATGGGGATTATGTTTGACGATTCTGATCCCAATCCGCGAGCCTGGGATAAGACCATCGGTCATATCTCTGCGGAATACTCCCCGAATCAGGATCAACTGATTTACGGGCGGCTTGCGACGGGATACAGGGCAGGCAGTTTCAACCCCAAATCTGATGCCGTGCCGACACTGGTTAAGGAAGAGACGCTGGTCAACTATGAACTGGGTTGGAAAGGGATGTTCATGGATGGACGACTTCGATTAACGTCCGGCGTTTTCTACAACGATTTCGAGGACTATCAGATTACTGGCTCAATCGAGCCTCAGGGCGGTGGAGATTCTGGTGTCGACGGATTATTCAGCCAGTTTACGGCAACACCCATCTTGGAGTTCACCGACAACATCAAAGGTACCAAGATATGGGGCGCTGAAGTTGACTTCATCTACCAAGTGGATGAGCACTGGCGTCTGAGTGGTTTCTATGCGTACCTCGACTCTGAGATCGGTCCGCATAAAGCGGTCGTGCAGGGCGAGGTCAATCCACAAATAGGGCTTTGGAATCACATTGATTTTAATACCGGTCAGCCAACCACCAGTGAGTATGTTCTTCCCACGGATATGACAGGCAACCAGTTACCGATGCAACCGAACCACAAGTTCGCGCTAACCGCCACCTACGAAACACCATTCACCGGTGCTATTGGCGGTAACCTACAGCTGCTGGGAACCTATAGCTGGATTGACGATCGTGCTTCAGACCTCAGTAACTTCGACATCTCGACGTTGCCGTCATATGGTCGATTAGATCTTCGAGGCACCTGGACTTCTCCGGAAGAAACCGTTACCGCGACGCTGTTCGTGCAGAACGCATTCAATGAAATTGGTGTGATTGAGTTCCTGCATCAGTCCACGAATGCTGGTAACCCGGCGTCGGGCACGCTAACCGATGGACGTTCGTTCGGGTTGGAGATTCGCTGGAGACCGAACTTATAGTAAAAAGGATCTAGCACAAGACGTAAAAGCGCACCCAACAAGGGTGCGTTTTTTTTGAAATACGAAGAAGGAAACATAGATATGATAGCTTGCCTTGACGCCGTGATGGTTGGGCACAACGCCTTTCGCCGCGATATCAGTGAGATCGACCAGGCCGTGCACGAAACGACGAGGCAAGGAGGGGACTTGTCTTCGGTGATCGACCGGCTCCAGTATTTCGGTAGTATCATCGATCGGCACGAAAAGGCTGAAGAACAGGCCGTGTTCCCCGACGTGGACCGGGTGCTGTCACCATTGCTGGCTTCCCTGTTAACAGACGATCACAGGGAAATATCCGAAGGAGTTAGCAAGGTAATAGACGCACCCGATGAGCTGGCGGCTGCGCGTGCCTCGGCTGCTTTACACTCTCAGGTGCAGATTCACCTGGCCAAAAAGGACACTCATCTCTACTCGGCACTCCGGGATCACATAGACCTGGACCAACAAGCCGAGATCGTTGGTCAGCTATGGGGCAGGGCGTTTCCACCAGACGACGTGTTGCCACAATACATGAATTGGCTATACCGTCATGTGAACCAGGAAGATCAGGCGACCATCACTAACGTGTGGAAATTCCTGATGTCGGAAAAGGATTTCGCGAAATGCATACCACTCATCAAGGAAGCCGTTACCACTGCCGACTGGTCAGAACTAACCAAACGTGTTCCAGGCATGGTCTGAAGGAGAATACAGTTGAGACCAGACACTAACTTTGAACTTGACCTTACAGAAGAACAGATCGCGTTCTATCGCGACAACGGTTTTCTAAGTATTGAACGCATCACCACCGACGAGGAAGTCGAGTGGCTGAAAGAGATCTACGATCAACTCTTCAGTGAGCGCACGGGCGAAGAAAAGGGTTTGTTCTATGATCTGGCCGCGCCCCGGGGACACACCGGGCGTGACGTGCTCCCGCAGGTGCTTGGCCCAGACATAACGATGCCGGAACTCCGAGAGAGCAACTACTACCGAAACGCGCTTAAACTCAGCAGGCAGCTGCTTGGGGATGACGAGAAAGTCACAGCTGGCGGACACATGATTTTTAAGCCCGCGCAATACGGGGCCGAAACGCCCTGGCATCAGGATGAAGCCTACTGGAATCCGGATGTATACCTGAATAGCGTCAGCGTCTGGATGCCTTTGGATACAGCAACCGTGGAAAGTGGGTGCATGCAGTTCATCCCGGGCTCACACAAAAGCGACCTGTGTTGGCATCGTCACGTCGACAACAACCCGTTGGTTCACGCATTGATGACCGATGACGTTGATCCATCACACGCCGTTGCCTGCCCGCTTGCACCGGGGGGCGCAACCTTCCACAGCTATCGAACCCTGCATCATACCGGGCCAAACACAACGGATAATCCTCGACGCGCCTATATTCTTGTGTGCTCTGGACCGGAAAAAAAGCGCGATGTACCCGCACCTCGACCCTGGTCGGACGAAGAGCGGGAAGCAATGAAAAAGGCCGGGCTCGACGTACCGCTTCTCTGAAAGCCTTCAGACATATCAAGCGTTTTCGCGCGAGTGGCGTACAACCCGCATGGGCAAAAAATTAATGAATAGGAAGTGACATGATTGATGTATCAGGGTTGAGTTATGTTTATCCAGGTTCAGAAATAGCGGCGGTCAACAATGTGTCTTTCAAAGTGGCACCCGGTGAGATCTTCGGCTTGCTCGGCCCTTCTGGCGCGGGCAAAAGCACCATTCAACGCGTACTCACACGGCAAAATCGCCGTTACCGCGGCGCAGTGCAGGTGTTATCGAGGGACCTGGAACAATGGGACCACCGTTTTTACGAACAGATCGGCGTCACGTTCGAGTTGCCCAATCATCATCTGAAGCTGACTGGCCGAGAGAATCTGATCTTTTTCGCCTCAATGTATGAATCAGAGACGCGCGAACCTGAAGCGTTGCTCGAGCTGGTCGGCCTGACTGATGCCGCAGATATCCGCGTCGAAGAATACTCCAAGGGCATGAAGATGCGACTGAACTTTATCCGGGCTTTTCTGCACGACCCCCAGGTTATCTTCTTTGATGAGCCCACCTCGGGTCTTGATCCAGTAAATGCCGGGATTATCAAGTCGCTGATCGCAGCAGAGCGAGAGAAAGGTAAGACCATACTCCTCACCACCCACAACATGCACGACGTGGATGAACTGTGCGACAGGGTTGGCTTCATCATGGGAGGAGAGATGAACTCCGTTGCAGCACCGGAGGAACTGAAAGCGCAGTATGGCAAGCGAAGGGTTCGTGTCGAAATGTCCGCGGACATTGGGGCTCTCCGTGCAGAGGAGTTCGATTTGGAGGGTCTCGGCAAAAACGAGGCTTTTCTTGATTTGTTGAACTCGCCTGAACTCAAAACCATTCACAGCATGGAAGCCAGTCTTGATCGAGTTTTCGCCGATGTCACCGGCGTTCAGCTCGACGCGGGCGAGGAATAGGTTCATGTCTGCCCTCACGCAAACCATTAGATGGGATTTCTGCCTGCAGTCCCGCTCGTTCATCTATCCTGCCAATATCACCAGCACGCTGATGATCTGTGGCTTCATACTGATTCTGCCGATCGATGACTTTTCTCCCAGGTTGACTGGATTTCTCATTTTTCTGGACCCTGCAATGATCGGCCTCAGCTTCGTTGGCGCCATGGTCCTGCGGGAGAAGAGCGAGGGTACTATTTTTGCGCTTGGTGTCACGCCACTCAAACCATGGATATACGTCGCCGCGAAGACGATGACCCTCACCGTTATCACGTTTGCGTCCTCACTGGTGGTTGCTTACGTCGCAACCGAGGGCGACTTCAACGTACCCAGAATGTTGTTTGTCCTGACACTCATCAGCACACTGGCCACCCTCATTGGGTTCGCCTGTGTCGCGCGAGTACCTTCAATGAACAAACTGATGATTCACTGGATGTGGCTGATCGCGCTGCTTTATATCCCGGCGCTGACGCATTTTGAGATCTTGCCTGATGCGCTAACGCCGATCATCGCACTGGTACCGACCTATGCCGTGCTTATCGGATTAACATGGGCGGTCGATACGAGCGCCTATTCGACCGGCGCGCTGATCTATGCTTTTTCGTACCTGATCTTCTGGTGCGGTTTCGGCTGGTGGTGGACCCTGCGTGAGTACACGCGATCGATCGTTACCAGCGGCCAATAGCCGGGGAGATTTCTCATGAGCGCCTTTACCGCATTGGTTCAACTGGACATCAAGGGAATCCTTCGAGACGACGTCATGCTAATCAATGTCGTCATGTCAATTATTCCTATCGTGATAATCACGACGCTGGGCGCTTTCCAGGATCACCTGCCCGGCTGGGCTGACTGGTTTCCATTCATGGTGGCGTATACGCTGGTCGGGGGCGTTGGATTCGCTTTTATGTTCGGCCTACTGATGGTGGAGGAAAGCGATACCGGGGTGCGTGATGCCATGCTGGTCACATCCATATCGCCTAACCTCTTTATCCTGACGCGAACGCTGGTCGCTACCGTATGGATGCTGATCTGGCCCTATATCACCATTGTCATCATGGACAGTACCTGGCAGGTCCTGCATCTATCAGCGTTCGAGCTATTTACCGTAGTCGCCATGCTGGCGTTGCTCACACCGGCACTGGCGCTCGCCATGCCTGTTTTGGGGTCCGACAAGGTTGAGGCCCTCGCTATATTCAAAGGCATCAACTTTATTATGTTGATTCCACTGGCGTTGTATTTCTTTGATGCCGATGCACGGTACAGACCGTTCTTTCTTGTTTCTCCGACCGCCTGGACCATCGAAACACTTGATGCGCTAATCAGGGGCGATTCCAACGGTTATCTTTGGGCTGCGGGTGGTACCGGTTATGCACTCATCTTGCTGATCGCAGCCGTTGTCGCGTTTCGCAGGAAGGTTTATAAGTTAGGAACCTAGGTTGCAGCATCGCATGAATATGTCGCGAGTTTTAAGCACAAAAACCGTCCTGGCCATATTCATCCGGTCGATGTTCCTCCTGTCGATGTTCGTCCTGTCAATACTCCCCCTGGAGCATGCAGTTGCCGATACAGAGCCGCCGCTCGAGTTCCATCACGGCGTCTCGCAGATAGCCAATTACGAACTGAAATATCCCGCTGACTTCACGCACTTCGACTATCTGAACAAGGATGCACCTAAGGATGGAACACTGGTGCTGCCCTCGTTCGACCCCTTCTATACCGTCTCGCCGATGTACAAGGCGCCAGGATTCTACCGGGCCTATGATCACCTGATCGAGCGTGCCGGTGACGAACCCTCCGGATACTACGGCAGTCTTGCCGAGTCGATCGCCATCAGCGCCGACCGTAGGCGAATCGTCTTCCGGCTGCACCCCGAGGCACGCTGGCACGACGGCAGGCCAATTACGGCAACCGACGTCAAGTTTACGGTGGAAACGTTCCAGGCTGACGTCATGACCTTCGGGTGGGCAGGCGCACTGGCCTGGGTCACTGGTGTCAACATCCTTGATCCACGGACCATCGAGATGCGTTCCGACTCGGACGTTGCCAAACAACTCTTTCTTATCAGCCGCATGCCTATCGTGCCCGAACACTACTGGGTCAACCGGGACGTGACCGAACCAATAGTGACGCCGCCACCAGAGAGTGGCCCCTACCGCCTGACAGGCGTGTCTCCTGGTCGTTATTTCTCGTACGAACGCGTGCCGGATTACTGGGGCAGGGATCTTCCGGTAAATCGCGGCAAATTCAACTTCAACACCATTCGCTACGAACGTTACCTGGACGCTACGGTTGCCCGAGAGGCGCTGCGCGCGGGTTTGTTTGATGTCTGGACTGAGACCGACTCGCGGCACTGGCTGTCATCCTACAATGTGCCTGCCCGTGACCAGGGCTGGCTGTTGCAGGGCACGCTGGTATCCGGCGATCTGAGTGGGCCCCGGTATATCATCGTGTTGAATTCGCAGCGGCCACCGTTCGATGATCCGCTGGTGCGTGAGGCGCTGTTCCATGCTTTGGATTTCGAGTGGCAAAACCGGGCATTGCACGGAAGCGAATTGACCCGTGCCCACAGTTTCTTCGCCAACTCCATGTTCGCTTCTTCGGGATTGCCGGGAGAAGCCGAAAAAGCGCTTCTCGAACCCTATCGCGCAGCGTTGCCTGACGAGGTGTTCAGCCAACCCTTCACCTTCCCTAGTACTGACGGTGCGGACGTCAATCGTGGCGATTTAAAAAAGGCCCAGTCACTTCTTGCCAAAGCAGGTTTTCAGGTCGTGGATGGCACAATGGTCAACGCTGAAGGCGAACCCTTTGTGATGGAGTTTCTGTCATTCCTGCCGACAGACAAGCGTACGCTCTTACCCTACATTAGTTCGCTGTCGATGCTCGGTATCCGCGCGGATATCCGCATGATGGAACGCTCCAGCTACTACAATCGTCGGCACGACGCTGACTACGATGCCCTTCTGGTGGGAAGCGCAATGCAGGTACCACCCTCCTGGGAGCTCAAACCCTTTTTTCATTCCTCATCGAGGCTTTACCTTAATGCGTCCCGCATCAACAACCCGGCGGTGGATGCCATGGTCGAGGCAGCGCTCGGCGCGACGCACCTTGATAGTTTTGTTACCGCCCTTAGCGCACTGGATCGCGTTTTGCTATGGAATTACTACCAGTTTCCATTGGATGCCCTCGGGGACACCCGCATAGTTTACTGGGATAAATTCGGACGTCCCGACCTGCCAGAGGGGATGTTTGTGCCACAGTTCCCTGACGGCTGGTGGTTTGACGAAGAAAAGGCAGCGCGAATCAGTTTCAGGTAAGACCCGACCGCCACCTGTTATGCATCCCGCTTGGCATCCTTGTCCACGGCGCCGTGACCTTCTGCAGTTTCGATCAGGGAAATCATCCGCGTGAGCGTTTCCCGCTGACCATCTACGTCATGGGGTCGTCCTACGGTGGCACCAATATTTAGTCGCCTTATCACCTGCCTGGGCGGCCTTGCCGTACTACTGAGTGGTGGCATAACACTAACCAATACTGTCGGGATACCTTCTGCTTCTAATCCTCTCGCAATCAGACTCACGGTCTGATGGCAGACGGGTCAGCTGGGGACCAGAAGAGCCGCCTCTACATCGTCGGCTTTGAACGCCGCAAGGATTTCAGGAATGGTCTGGTTAATCAACGGGTCCACATTCGGTTGCAGTCCCATGAGTACCAATGTTTCATTGGAGAGCGAACCGATGACACCTTCTTCCACTAATTCAGTTAGACGATCAAGGGGAAGATTCGCGTTGATATCTTCTTTTGCGTATTTGTGATCATAACCATGATGATTAATAACTAGTTTGCTGCGATCGACGTCAGTAGGAATTTTACGAAACTCCGGGACCTCATCACCAAACGTGGGAAGGCCGGTGAAGGGTTTCTGTTCGCCGTCTATCGAGTAGCCGCCGGTGGTTATCAGACCAAAACGGCTTTCGCTGGCTGGTTTAGACAAGGTGACAAACGGGTCAGTGACCGTGGTAAACCAGGGGTATTCACCAAATGCTTCCTTGGCTTTGCCCTGCGGCAACAAAGGTTTGGCATATTCGACCCAGGCTTCATACTTTGGCTGCCAGTCCGCCAGTTGTGCTGCATCGCTCATATGCGTCTTCCCCTTCACAATCATTATTGGGTATCGGTTAAGCATAACCTAACGCATTGCGATATGCTCCATAACACGATTTCGATAACGAAAATTCCAGCATCTTTTCCGTTCATGTTTAATAGAGTTGTCACCTTAGACATATTGTTTGGGTTGTTCCTGCTTGTCGGAGGATCAGTGCATGCCAGCGAGCCCAGTCACGGGTTCGCGTATTTCGGCGAACCCAAGTACCCGGCAGATATGGCCCATTTTGACTATGCAAACCCCAACGCGCCGAAAGGGGGCACAACCAGAGTACCAGGACTAGGTGCCTTCAATAATCTCAATCCCTTCGCCGACAGGGGAACCCTGTCGCACTACATGGACCCGCGTATTTTTTCCATTGTTCATGACCAATTAATGATGCAGTCAGAGGATGAACTCGCGACTTACTATGGCCGTCTGGCAGAAACCATTGAGGTCGCTGACGACTACAGCTGGGTTGCTTATACGCTGCGCAAGAATGCCTACTGGCACGACGGTGTGCCGGTCACCATCGACGATATCCTCTGGTCTTTTGATGCCTACAAGAACAAAGCGGGCGTCACCTGGAGAGCCGCCTTCCGCGATATCGAACGGATAGAACAGACCGGGCCCTGGTCCTTTAAGTTCCACTTCACCGAGACGGCGGAAAAAACCAGACAGCTGATTATTCAGACCGCAACCTTCACTCCGTTACCGAAGCATTATTATGAGAATCGCAGGATTGACGAGACCACCATGGAGCCACCGCTCAGCAACGGGCCCTACCGGATAGTGGAAGTCGACCCAGGCTACAAGGTGATTTTTGAAAGGGTGAAGGACTATTGGGCCAAAGACCTTGCCAACACCCAGGGCATGTACAATTTCGACCGCCTTGACCTGACCTATTTTTTTGACGAGAACGTCATGCTGCAGGCCTTCCGGGCCGGGGTATTTGACTATTACCGTGAACAGAACGAAAAGAACTTCCACACAGAATATAACTTTGAAGCCCGGCGCAAGGGACTCTTCAAAGCAGAGACCTATATTATGGGTGGCGCTTACGGAATGCACTACAGCGTCGCGTTCAATACCCGCAAGCCACTCTTCAAAGACATCCGCGTACGGGAAGCCCTGACCCTGGCTTACAACTTCGAGTGGGCCAACCGCATTTTCTGGCACAACGGCCTGGCGCGTAACAACTCCTTTTTCGTCCGCTCCGGTCTCCGGGCCAGGGATTTACCTTCGAAAGAGGAACTGGCGCTGCTGGAACCATACCGTGACCAGTTACCCGAGCGGGTTTTTACCCAACCTGTGCCACTGCCGGAAAATAGTCCATTCGGCCGTAATCGCGATACCCTGTTACAGGCCGATACGCTACTGCGTGAAGCAGGATGGGTAGTCAAAGATCTTGTGCGCGTTAACGAAGAGACCGGCGAACCACTGGCTTTCGAGTTCGTCATCTCACGCAACGAATTCGAGCTGATGCTGACGCCGTTCGTCGACAACCTGAAACGACTCGGCATTCACGCGCCCTTGCGTAAAATCGAAAACAACCTGATGGTGAACCGACTCAGAAACTACGACTTCGATGCGACCATCCGCAAGTACTACACATTCAACGTGCCCATTCCGGCGCGCCTGCGAAGCCAGTACACCTCGCAGTACGCTGACCGGCCCAATATGACCAACTACGTCGGTATCAAGAATCCTGCGGTCGATTTTCTCGTGGACAAGATTACCAATGCCACCACGGAAGACGAGATGAATACCGCGGGCCGAGCACTGGACCGCGTGCTGTTGTGGAACTTCTACGTGATACCCGATGGCCACCCCAAGGGACGACATGCCTGTTACTGGGACCGGTTTGGCCATCCTCCTATCGGCGATGAATATATGCGCTGGTCCGGGTTTCCCAACGTCTGGTGGATCGACGAAGAAAAGAATGCCAGGGTCAATGCGGGTATCGCGGAAATGCGGGCAGACTAGTTGTTCCAATCACTTCGCATACATGACTATCGCCTGCTCTGGGTATCCACTGCATTCAACGCCTTCGGTATGCAGATGCTGAACATTGCGCGGGGCTGGTTGATCTACGATATGACGGAATCACCCATGGCCCTGACCTGGGTGATGTTGTCTTTCATGTTGCCGTCAGCGTTGTTCTCTATCGCGGGGGGTGTGATTGCCGACCGCATGAGCAAAAAGCGCATCATGATCGTCTCGCAGATGTTGAATGCGGTAGCGACATTTATACTCGCCTATATCACGTTCATTGGCGAAGTCACCTTCTGGCATTTCATCGTCCTTGGGGTCTTTAACGGTGCAGTGGGTTCGGTCAGTATGCCAGCACGATTCGCTATCCTGCCCGAAGTTGTCGGCGATGAGAACCTGGTCAATGCGACAGCGCTGCAAACGTCAACCTACAACCTGTCGCGTATTCTGGGTCCAGTGCTGGCCGGTGGTTTAATTGCTTTCTTTGCAGCCGGTGACACCAACTCCACCTACGGTGTGGGACTGGTGTTTTTCCTCATCTTCGGCTTGGTGCTTTTGTCCGCGCTGTTAATTATTTTTCTTGAACATAACGGCGACCCCCACAGCGAACCAACAACTTCCCCGCTCGAGGATGTTCGAGAAGGTTTCAGGTTTGTCAGAGACGATAAGCTGATTCTGGGCTTGATGATCCTGGGATTTGCACCATCCGCTTTCGGTAACGCGGTGAATTTTCTGCTTCCGGCCTTCAACCAGGATGTGCTCGGTGGTGGTCCTGACGATCTGGGCATTCTGTCCGCCGGCATGGGCTTTGGCGCGCTCGCCGGCTCTATGCTCCTGGCACGCCTGGGTGACTTTAGCGGCAAAGGCCGATTGATGTTACAGGCAGCCTTTGGCTGGAGCGTCGCCATCGCCCTTTTCTCACTGACGGGTAACCTCTATACCGCGATATTTGTAGGCGCATTCACTGCCTTCTTTCATAATCTATTTGGATCGCTCAATATGAGCGTCACACAACTAGCCGCACCGCGGTACATTCATGGCCGCGTGATGAGTCTGACGATGATGATTCATGGCCTGATGCCCCTGGGTGTAATCCCTGTCGGCGCGGTGGCAGAATTCGTTGGAATCGAAGCTGCGTTGATGTTCGGTGCTGCTATGCTGGCATTGATTGTATGTTTGCTGAATGTGCTCTTCCCAGGCATCAAACAGATTGATAAAGGGCACCACCAGGCGGACCTCGATCCATAACGTTGTGTGTGCAACTTACTAGGGGGATAAAATGGACTACATAAGATTTGGGCGTACAGAGCTCAATGTGAGTGTGATGGGGTTAGGCTGCGGCGGACCCAGTCGAATTGGCATGTCCGCAGACAAGAGCGAGGCCGAATCGGTAAACATTGTTCGCCATGCGTTTGATGCCGGTGTTAACTTTATCGACACCTCTGAGGTCTACAAGACCGAAGGGTTTATTGGCAAGGCCTTGCAGGAAGTTGGCCGGGACAAGATCGTAATCTCCACCAAAGTAAACTACCGCGGGGAGTTCAGCCCGGCCGTCTTAAGAGAAAGGCTGGAAGGCAGCCTCAAGCGCCTTAACACCGACTATATCGATATCTACAACCTGCATGGCGTCGACCCTGACGACTACGCACAACTGCGGGATGAGATTCTGCCAACGTTTCAAGACCTGCGAGACGAAGGAAAGATTCGCTTCATTGGCGTCACCGAGATGTTCGGTGAGGATACCAACCACGACATGTTGCGCCAGTCTTTACCTGAGGACGATGTATGGGACGTGGTCATGCTGGGTTTCAATATCCTGAACCAGTCGGCGCGGGATATCCTAAGGCTGACCCAGGAGAGGGACGTCGCCATCCAACTGATGTATGCGGTGCGTCGCGCGCTCAGTCAGCCGGACAAACTCATCGAGTCAATACAAACCCTGATAGATGAAGGCCAGTTAAACCCGGACGATCTTAATATGGAGGATCCCCTGGGTTTCCTGCTGAAGGAATCGGACGCAACCAGCATCGTCGATGCCGCCTATCGATTCTGTCGTTATGAGCCCGGTGTACACGTGGTGCTATCTGGTACCGGTAACCCGGAACATCTGCAGTCGAACATAGAATCCCTCAACCGCGGGCCACTGCCGGATGCCCTAATCGAAAAGCTACGGCGTATTTTTCAGCACGCCACCGCAGTGAATGGGAATTAGCGTTAGACGCTGACAATCGGAGTAACCTATGCCCAACTACCCGGAATCCTTCGACCACATGCTTGCGGCATGGAACGAGTCAGACCCTTCTCTTATACGTGGTCACCTGGACAAAGCCCTGGCCTCAGACGTTCGATTTGTTGACCCATCAATTGACGTCACCGGCATTGATGGTTTCGAGGCGAACGTTCACGAGGTACACGGGAGATTGCCAGGGGCTGTTTACTCGCGAACCAGTGGTGTTGATTCACAACATGGGTTTTTCCGCTACCATTGGGCCATACACCAGAATGGTGAACTTGTGATGCCAGGTTTCGATGTCGTAGAGACTGACGAAGATGGCCGTGTCGCCTGCGTGATTGGCTTTTTTGGACCCATACCTAACCTGGAATAACTATGCTGAAACTAAGACCTTTAGCGCTGGCTGCAGCGCTACTGCTAAGCGCGACTACCGCGGTTGCCGCCGACAAACCCAACATCGTCTTTATCTTTGCCGATGATCTTGGCTATAACCATCTCTCCTCTTACGGAGCCCCCAAGATCAAGACCCCGGTCCTGGATCAGATGGCTGCAGAGGGTATCCGCTTCACGGATTTCTACGCAGGGGCCTCAGTCTGTACCCCATCGAGGTATGCCCTGCTGACAGGTCGCTATCCGCACCGGGCTAAAGATCGCGCCATGCTCCGCTGGATTGAACCGCCCTTTGAGACCGGAGGAATGTCAGACACCGAAATCACTGTGGCCGAAAAGCTACAAGAGCTTGGTTATGCAACCGCAGCAATCGGCAAGTGGCACCTGGGCGATTCGGAAAAATACTTTCCCATGAAACATGGTTTTGACTACTGGTGGGGGCTTGCCAATAACCCGTACCACCGGGCGTACGACAAGGGCCTGCCCATGTACGAAAACAATACCATCGCCATTCAACCAGTGGACCTTACGACGCTGACAAAAAGCTATACCGAAAAAGCGATCGGGTTCATCGAGCAAAGTGTCGCGGCAGACAAACCATTTTTTCTTTATTTGCCACATACCTATCCCCATGGACCGCTTCATTGCTCACCTGAATTCTGTGGTACTTCCGCCGGTGGGTTAATCGGGGATACGATTGAAGAAATCGACTGGAGTACCGGGCAGATTCTGGAAAAACTCGAGGAACTCGGGATCGACTCAAACACCCTCGTTATTTTCACCAGCGATAACGGACCATCACCCAAGCGGTCAGACGACAATAAAGGCGCCCATCCCCTGCGAAACGTAAAGGCCTCGGTCTATGAAGGAGGAATACGGGTACCCGCCATCGCGCGGTGGCCAGGAAAGATTAAGGAAAAAAGAGTGGAGAGGAGCCCCGCCATCATGATGGACTGGTTCCCCACCTTTATGGCATTGGCAGGCGGAGAAATGCCTACCGACCGACCGCACGATGGCAGAGATATTTCCCCAGTTTTGCTCGGCACCGGCGCAAGAGCTGACAGCGAGTTTTACGCCAACTACATCGACCCCTGGACAAACGACGTGATACTGCCGGTGTATGAAATCATGGAACACAGATCCGGCGTGTGGAAATACGTGGCACTAAACGACGGTGAACTATACAACCTTGAAGCCGACATCTCGGAAACCACCAATCTCAAAGATGCCCATCCCAAGATCTATAACCGCCTGAAGAACGAGTACGACTTTTTTACCCAGAGCATTGCCAATGCCCCGGCCCCGGGTGATATCGATGGTGACGGGATGCCAGACAAGTGGGAAGTCGCCAATGGGCTCGACCCTACCTACACCATTGATGCCTACCTTGACCCGGATGGCAACGGTAAAACCGCCTATGAAGAATATGCGGGAAGCGCGATGCCAAAGTGGGTAACCGCCAGTACGCCACTCGCACCGTTTGCGCCCGCGTATTTCGAGCGGCGGCGTGAGCTTCAGCAAGAGGCGATATCTACCTGCTCGGCCGAAAAATGTACCGGTAAAAGCTGCTTCAGCAAAGCATGCTATCAACGCATCATGGATAAGCTGCGCGATTTTAAGCCTGGTGGGGACGAGTAGGTTTTTGGCCGTTACTGCTGCGCCAGTTCAATCGCGTCCCGCAGCTTGTCCTTACCAAAAAATATTTCGTCACCGACAAAAAGCGTCGGCGCGCCGAACGTGCCGCGACTCACGGTACTCTCGGTGGAATCTATCAGCCGTTGCTTAACAGCGGGGTCCGACATGCCATCGATGATCTCCTGAGCGGGCAGCCCAGCGTCGGTGAGCGCGCTCAAAATGACATCGTCTTCATCCATCTTCAGCGACTGCTCCCACATGGCACTGTACATTGCGTCGATGTATTGCTGATAGAAATCCGTTGATTGTGCATACACCGCGCCGCGCATCATTTTCAGCGTATTAACAGGAAAATAGGGATTGGCCACATGGGGTTCGACGCCATAGGCTCCGCAGAATCTTTTCGTTTCAACCCCCTGGTACTGCGGCTTGTTTTTGATTCCCTGCATCGAGACTGCCGGCGATACATTGCCCGTTGCCTTGAAAACGCCCCCTAGCAATATAGGAACATAGCTGAACTCAATGCCGGTCTTTGCAGTCACACCGGGGATAACCTTGTGAACCAGGTAGGCATTCGGACTGCCAAAGTCATAATGGAATTCAATATTCAAACAATTTCTCCTGCATCAGTAGTTTCTATTGCGGCGAATAGTAAGGCGCTCTTCGCGACTCGTCAAAATCAAGAATGGTCAGGCGTTCCATCATCCGCCGGTGGGGCCAATAGTCACCGCTACCACTGTGCAGCACGGCTCTGTTATCCCACATGGCAATTGACCCGGCTTCCCACTTGAATCGGCAGGTATTCTCAGGTCGCCCCTCCAGCAATTTCATCTCCCGGAGTAGTACCTTTTCTTCATCCGCAGGCACACCATGCGCCTCTGCGAATTGTCTGACAAAACCCTGTTGAACATAGAGCGTGGTACGGCCAGTCTCGGGATGCGTCCTCGCCACAGGATGTGTCGCCTGTGGCGTTACCCCATCCATCTGGTGGATAGGCCCGCCAATGTGTATTGCCGTCAGGTGTTCAACGCGCCGCCTGGTCTCCTCTCTTAGTCCTTCCCACATGCTGTAGCAATCACAGAAGCAGGTATCACCACCAATCACCGGGGCTTCCCGGCACATCAATACAGAACCCATCGGCGGACGAGGCTGCCAGGTCGCATCACAGTGCCAACTTCCCGCGACCTGGGGTACGTCTTCATCGGATATCAGCAGCAGCATATCCGGTATCCCCGGTACGACGACCTGAGAACTAACCGCTGTGGGTGAATTAGGTATATGGTCGCGTTCACCGTGTGTCGCGCCAATTTCACCGAAGCGGTTCGCAAACTCCACCATTTGTTCTCTGGTGAGATGACCCTGATCCCGGAACATGATCACTCGCCTTTCGAGCCAAAGATCCCGTAGAAACTTCACCATCTCCGGGTCCTGCAAATCAGTCGCAAGATCAATCCCATGTATCACCGTGCCGATACTTGGCTGGAGTGGCTCCAGCTTTAAATCCACGCCACAGACAGTCACGGGTTTGTAGTACACCGTGCCAAAATGGCCGACAACGAGATCATCCTGCTCGTTAATGCGGCGCTGCATCTCCTTGCGACTGGTAACACCAGGTACACGTGTCTTTGCGACCGTACCCAAAGGGCTGGAACGGGTGGGCGGCTTATCCGCTTTTGCGCGCTTAGCTATCTCGCGATAGGTCGCGCTATCGGTCAGTTTTGGAAACTCCTGATTGGACATGACACTCCCAAAATTACATCAGTACGAAACACATGCTACACCCAAGACTCAGCGGCATCGGTGTTATTTTTTCAGCAAACCCTTTTGCTTCATTTCGTTTTGTAGACTCCTGGGCTGACGCGACTTAGATTCAAGTTCCGTTGCCAGCCCCTGGTCGCCCTGCTGCTGCATCCAGCCATCCAGTGCTTTACCCAGACGAGATTCAATTTCCTGATAATCACCAAGACCGGCCAGATTATTTTGCTCGAACGGATCATTATGGAGGTCATACAATTCCGCGGCAGGTCGACGGGACAAGAACGCCACGCGTTCGGCCAGCCTCGCATCCTTCTCACTATCCTTTTGCCAGGACTGGTACACCTCATGATTATGAATGCCGTTGATCCAGAATTCGTTGTCAGCGGCAAGGTTACGAATTAGTTTGTAGCGATCATCCCGTACTGCCCGGCTGGGATATGGTTCCCGGAAACCCCACACACCCACTGTGGTATGTTGCGCATAGACATATTGTCGATGCTCATTCGCCTCCCCCGCTAACACCGGCAGAAAGCTCCGCCCGTCAAACCCCTGTTTGCCATCCGATGCACCCGTATGGCCCGTATCCGACGCCCGCGGATCGCCACCGGCAATCTCGACCAGCGTGGGGACAAGATCAACATATTGAGTCAGCGCGTCGTTTTCGCTGCCAGGTGAGATGCGGCCAGGCCAACGGACAAACCCCGCCACTCGAATACCATTGTCATAGAGGCTCCACTTGCCGCCGTAAGGGAATTGACTGCCCTGTTCGCTGAAGAACCACACTATGGTGTCAGACTCCTGCCCCGCCGCCTTGATAAGTTCAAGCAGCTTGCCAACCTCTTCATCCAAAGCGCTGACTTCCGCATAGTAATCTGCCAGAGCATTACGTGTAGTCTGGTTGTCGTGCATCCAGGACGGCAGGGTCAGTTTGTTGGCATCGTAGCGTTCGCGTGGTCCAGAACGCCACGGCCCGTGCGGATGATGAGACGCAAACACCATGAACCAGGGCTGCTGTTCGTCTCGTTCGATAAAGGCTGCAACCTTGTCAAATGTTGCCGCACTTTGAGAGGCAGTAGCCTTGTCGATAGCGCCCGCTTTAGGCGAAACGTCTTCGAAAGGAAACGCCACTAGCGGGCTAATGTGCTGCTTGCCGACAAGCCCTACCCGATAACCAACGTCTTTCAGATGATGAAAGACGCTTCGTGTTTTCGGGGTGACCATGGTGTGGTTGGGATACGCCCCGCTACGAACCGGATACAAACCGGTATAGAGCGCATGACGCAATGGTGAACACACGGCGGAAGAAGCAAAGAGCCCGTTAAGTCGCATGCCCTCCCGGGCCAGCTGATCGATGTTTGGCGAGTACACATCCGGATTGCCGGTGGCGCCAAGGTCGCGCCAGTGAAGATCATCGGCGAGAATGATAAGCATATTGGGTTTGGAATTATCCCCATCTGCCCAGACAGGTTGAGATAGCACCAGCGCGAACAGTGATAGCAGCAAAAAACGAAACCGTTTCATAGGAGAGACCGACAACAAAAGTCAGTCGAGAATATGACTGTCAGCATCGAGACGCAAGATTATGTCCTGCCCGGATGCGACCACGGCACGTTGACGGGGCCCGCACGCCCTTGAATAATGCTGTTTTTCGCTGCGGAGGAACCTGATGTCTGATCGCCCGAACATCCTGCTCATCATGAACGACGACATGGGTTATTCCGATATCGGTTGCTATGGAGGCGAGGTTCAAACCCCGAACCTCGATCGCCTGGCAACCGGTGGGGTGCGACTAACCCAGTTCTACAATACCGCGCGTTGCTGCCCCACCCGGGCTTCCATTCTGACGGGTCTGCATCCCCACCAGGCAAGCGTCGGCCACATGATGAATGATCTGGAGGAAGACGGTTATCGTGGTGACCTCAACGCTAACAGTGTCACGATCGCAGAAGTGTTGAAGACAGCCGGTTACGCCACCTATATGAGCGGCAAGTGGCACGTAACCAGACACGATGATGCGGACGGCCCAAAACACAGCTGGCCGCGGCAGCGGGGTTTTGATCGGTTCTTTGGCATCATCACTGGCGCGGCCAATTACTGGCAGCCTAAGACGCTGACACGCGAGAACGATCCTGTCGATATGGAGTCGCAACCTTCAGACTTCTTTCTAACGGATGCCATTAGCGATCAGGCCGCCGAGTACATTGATGAACACGCAGGCAGAGATGAACCGTTCTTCCTTTATACCGCCTACACCGCGCCACATTGGCCATTGCACGCGCACGAGGAGGACATTGCCCGTTACAAAGGCCGTTTTGATGCGGGATGGGATCAGTTGCGGGAGGAGCGCCTTGACCGAATGCGCGACATGGGTCTGCTCGACAAGTCGTGGCCGTTGACGCCACGTGACGCCAGCCAGCCACCCTGGGATGAAGCATCTGACAAGGAATGGCAGGCGCGACGTATGGAAGTATACGCGGCACAAATCGATCGCATGGATCAGGGCATTGGTCGAATTATTAACGCACTTGAACGAAATGGTCAGCTTGATAACACACTGATCATCTTTCTGGCGGACAATGGTGCCTGTGCAGAGGAGGTTAACTTTGCAGGCTGGATAAAGACTCGACCGTTTTCGGTTGGGACGACGCATACCCGGGATGGGCGAGAAGTGCGCTACAACAATAATCCTGAAGTGATGCCCGGCGCAGAAGACACCTATCAGAGCTATGGCATACCCTGGGCCAATCTTTCCAACACGCCATTCCGTGAATATAAGCACTGGGTACATGAGGGAGGTATTTCAACGCCACTTATCGCGCACTGGCCGGAACGGATCGGTGCACGAGGCGAGCTGCGGCACCTGCCGGGGCAACTCACCGACATCATGGCCACCTGCCTTGATGTTTCCGGCGCGACCTATCCGGAGCAGTACAACGGCAATGATATTAAGGCCCTGGAAGGGACAACGCTCGCGCCCATCTTCGACGATCAACCTAACGGTAAAGAGGCGCTGATCTGGGAACACGAGGGCAACCGCGCGGTGCGTAAGGGAAACTGGAAACTGGTATGCAAATATCCTGGCGACTGGGAACTCTACGACATTGTAAAGAATCGCACGGAAACGGACGACGTAGCCGCAGACAACCCGGACGTGGTTGCTGAACTATCTGCCATCCACGACGCCTGGGCTGAACGTTGTAATGTTCAGCCCTGGTCAAAGATCCAGGAGATTTTTCGCGAAAAACAAAGGGCGCAAGATTACAAATCCTAACCGTTAGTTTGGTTAGCAGAAGAAGCACTACCCGCTTGCCGCAACCACTTCACGATTTCATTAAGCTTGCGAATGGAAGCAGCATGTCCCTCCTTTGCTTTCAGACTATCCCTATAGTCACGAACAAACTCCGCAGGAGTACGACTATTGAAGGGATACTTCCTGGCCGCCCGATAGTTCGGATCAGCATCGTGGCTGAGCAATAGCCTCAGGATCTCCAGGTTCTCATCATAGCGATCCCATTGTGTGTGTCGGACCACATAATGCAGCAGTGGTGTTCTCTGATCCGGTACAGCGACGATATTCGGGTCCGCACCGTGACGCAGGAGCACTTCCAACACATCTCGATGGCTATGGTGGATCGCGCCCAGTATTGGGTGACAGCGAGAAGAGATCAGCTCCCGTACCGCATCAGGTACCGCGAGGTCTCGAGGCCCATCAGCGTCCGCGCCTTTACCGATGAGCCATTTCACCCCCGCAATGTTTCCCTTGTTGCTGGCCACACAGAGTGGCGACGGGAAATAACCAATGGGACTCGGTTCGTTAGGGTCACCCCCCCTTTCCATCATTTCCTCCAGCAATGACCAATCGTCAATGCCACCCGCGATGGCAAACGCTGTGGCGTCCACGTTTGCGCCCCGCTCGAGCAATGATCTGGCGATGTCCAGATGTCCCGAATCAAGCGCTTCCCTCAAGGCGGTGGTCTGTGGATACGGTGCCATTGTGTTGCCGGTGATTCGCTGTGACTCCAGGTTGGGGGCAGCACCAGCGTCCAGTAGCTGGTCAACAACTGACGCATGTCCTTCCCGGGCAGCGAACATCAGCGCGGTCCAACCTGAGTTATTCGTGCTGTCAAGATCAACGCTTCGGTCAAGCAGCGCCTGTACCACCAGGACCTCTCCATTCTGGGCAGCCATCATCAACGGCGTTGAGCCGTTAAGACCGCCACAAGAAACAGTCAGCAAGGTGAAAGCCAATATGGGAAGTCGCCACCACGGTGCTCCAGATGTCGGTCCAGTTTCCTGCATGCAAAATTCCCAGCGAAGAGATGTTAGGTTATACGACTACTATAGGCGATTTGGTTCACTCGCACTTTGACACTGCTATCAGATTTCAAGTAGGTTGGCTCTTCATCAATCTCCACCAGGCAGGCATTTGAGTACCCAGTCCACGAAAGAATCAGGCAGCAATTTCATCACCGGCCGCAGTGCATTTCTTGCGTTGCTAAAGGATGAGGGAGTCACAAAACTCTTCGGCAATCCCGGCACGACTGAACTGCCCATCATGCATGCCATGACGCAGCAGTCCGACATAAGCTATGTGCTGGGACTCCAGGAAGCCATTGTTGTCGCGATGGCAGACGGCTACGCCCGTGCCACCGGCGAGATTGCGGCAGTGAACGTCCACGTCGCGCCAGGTCTGGGCAATGCAATGGGTGCACTGTATACGGCCAATTTCTCCGGTTCTCCGGTCATTGTCACCGCTGGGCAACAGGAGCAGGGGCATGGACTCAAGGAGCCATTACTCTCTGGCCCTCTCGTACGCATGGCAGAACCTTTGGTCAAGTGGGCAGTAGAAGTTACGCGCCTGGAGGATCTGCCGATGATCATGCGGCGGGCCGCCAAGGTCGCACTGACGGAACCCACAGGACCTGTATTCATCTCTTTGCCTGGCGATATTCTCAATATGGAGGGTGCTATCGATCTGGGCGAGAGTACCCGCGTAGACACAAAGACGCGCCCGACAGATGCCAGCCTTGCCCAGTTAGCCGATCGCCTGTGCCAGGCCGAAAGACCAGTCATCATCGCCGGGCACGAGATGATCGGTTCCGATGCATTTAACGAGGCCGCAGAGTTCGCCAGCATGCTGGGCGCACCCGTCTATCAGCAAACGGTTAATGATGGCGCTCACTTTCCCACGGAACATCCGGCATTTATTCGTAGCCTGAATCGTAACCAGGATTTTGTGCGCAGCGTTCTATCCGAACACGATCTGTTGATCTGTCTGGGATCTGACCTATTGCGCATGTCGGTCCATAGCGAGACGGATCCATTACCTGACGACCTTGCGGTGGTGCAAATCGGTCATCGCGATTGGGAAATGGGCAAAAACAACGCGGTGGAAATTGCGTTGCGTGCCGACCTCCGGGAAACTCTGGCCGCCCTGCTGCCGATTCTGGCTAAGCGCGGTGGCGCTGAATTACAGAGCCGCGCTGAGGCGTCGCTGGCCGATCTGGCTAAACGCAACTGGACGGCGCGTCGCCGTAAGCTGACGGCAACAGTCAGCGAGTTGGCCGATGCCACGCCAATTGAACCCGACTGGTTAATGATGACCCTGGTAGACCTGCTACCGGAAAATGCCATTGTGGTAGACGAAGGCCTCGTCAGCGCCGGCAGCCTGTTGAACTTCCTGCCGATCCGCGATCGATATGATTACTTCGGCAATGCCTCGGGGGGTATCGGGTGGGGCATCGCAGCGGCTGTAGGTATCCAGATCGCCCACCCGAATAGACGTGTGGTAGCGGTTCTGGGAGACGGGAGCTCCATGTATTCGATTCAGGCCCTGTGGACAGCGGCCCATCTAAAGCTTCCTATCATCTTCGTCATCGCCAACAACGGGGGTTACCGCATTATCAAGGAGCGTCTGCTCTCCTTCCACGGCAATGATCAGTTTATCGCCATGGATTTCAAAGACCCGGGCATAGAGTTTGCCGACCTGGCAAAATCATTAGGCATGCCAGCCGACCGTATCGAAACCGGCACCGAATTTGAAGAGGCATTCCGCAACGCCCGCAACAGCGACGGACCTGTGTTGTTGGAGGTTATCGTGGATGGTGGTGAAACCATGCAGGATGCGAGTTAGAGAAGGCCCCGCGTCCGCAACTGGTCCATGATCTCCTGCTGCATTGCCTCATCATCCGCTGCAGTTCGACCAACACCTGACTCCCCGTATAACCAGCGCAGCGACTCGGCGAATAGGGCACCCCCATGGCGCCGATTATGACCGCCGGTACCGAATTCAAATCGATAGTCATACCCCGCAAATGCGAACGCTTCGGCCATCTGGTGGTTGGCCATCGGCCAGTTACCCAGAGGGATATCAACGTCACCCTCACCTGACTGCATGAATACCTTGATAGGCTTGCGGGCAGTATTCCTCACCATGAGTGAGAACTCGTGCCCACCTTTAACATTGACGAACGAGCCGCAATGACTGATAACCTTGCCGTAGGATTCAGGTCGCTGCCAGGCCATGTTGAAAGCGCAGATGCCGCCGCTACTGATACCCATGGCAATGCGCTGCGCCGGATCTTTGCTGAGGGTCACATTCACCGTGGCCTCCACCAGCGGCAGGATCTCGTCATCAATGAATGTAACGTAGGTATCGGTAATGACGTCGTACTCGACATTGCGCTGTCCGGGTACTGTGTCGGATTGTCCCGGGTCGACGAAAACGCCAACGGTCGGCGGGATTTCACCGGAATGCGTAAGTGAATCGAGCACTTCGACGACCCGTACGGCCCCGTTGCTATCCGCGTAGTCCTTGCCGTCCTGACAGACGAGCAGTGCCGCATCACCATCCAGGTTCGCCGGTAACGATATTCTTATGTCGCGCCGCGTTTCTGGATAGATAGTTGATTGATCCCACCCTGCGAGATGCGTCACCGTTGATCGCGGTACGTATTCGGCTGGAAAGGCCTCTGCACAGGGATGGTATGGTGCGTCCCCGGGGACGCTCAGGGACAGTCGAATCTCGCTGTTATAGTGGCCGTTGATAGGTTTTTCTGGCATTTAAAACTCCGGTGCGTCAGCGACCCATACTTCTGGTGAAGAGAGCCATTTTTTGTCTGCGAAGGTAGTACCTTCCTGCGTGCGTCCATCCCAACCGCCAATCACATACAGCTTACCGTCGATAATTCTGGATGCCGGAGACGACATTGGTTTGGGTAGTTTAGCGGTGACTTCCCATTCGCCACCTGCTTCAAGGGTGAGGATATTCTGGCAGAAGCCTTTGTTTCCACCTTCCGGCGTCGTATGTCCAGCCACCATATAGATCCTGCCCTCATAAACAAACGTAGCGCCCTCGGAATGAGAATGCCCATAAGGCAAAGAAGGGCCTTGCTCCCAGGTATCCGATACCGGATCGTAGATATCGACGCGGTCCTGATCGATCTGCACACTGTCGTGATGCAACTGACCGCCGACAACATAGATCTTGTCATCCAGCACCACGCTGGCATGTTGGTTCCGTGGCAGTGGAAACGGCGCAGCATCGCGCCATTGCGCCTTGCCGGTTTTCGACCATTCGTCGATGTCGAATATCCAGTGTTCTTCGCCGTCGGTGTCCCGGTCTTCTTTTAGCCCCCCTATGTAATGCAAGTTCGACCCCACACCCGCGAGCGTCCCGCCCCCACGCTTTTCCGGTAACAGTGGTGCCGCCATATAACGATCGAGATTCGGGTCAAACTGCCAGACTTCCGCAATGATGTGATCTTTCTCTGAACTCACTAGCACGCCGGGCTTGTCTTTCATGCCACCGGCAAACCAGATCGAACCGTTATGTTCAACCAGATTCACGTGTCCGACTGCGCTGGGCATATCCTGCAACTGTGTCCAACTGCCATCTGACGGATCAAACAGATCTACCCGTTTAGATGACGTGACGTAATCTTCATAGCCACCAAGCACCACCAGCTTGCCATCGAGTACCAGACTGGCAGGTTCCCAGTGCCCAACTGCCATATCGTCCAGCTGCTGCCATTCGAGGCTTTGCGCTGCTTCCACTAGAATTTTTCTCCAGGTTAATACACAAAAAGTAGGTTGGCCGGATAATACCTTAAAGCGCGATGCAGTTAAGACTTTCGAAGTAAAGATTCTGGCATAATGGATAGCTTAAGCATGGGAAAAAGGGGGATTAATATCATGCTATCCACAGTTGTACTGAGCCACCATCCCAGGCGGCTAATGATGACAGCGTTCACCGCATTGACGATCGCGACATTTATCGTCCCGGCCACCGCAGAAACACCCGTTCGAAATGCGTACTTTGGCGACCTGCACATACACACGAAGTTTTCGCTCGATGCCTACGGTTTTGGCGCACGTACGGGACCGGACGAGGCGTACGAGTTCGCGAAGGGCGCATCGATCAAGCACCCAGCGGGCCAGACCATCCGTATGCGTGGTGCGCGCCTGGACTTTCTAGCCGTCACCGACCACGCCGAGTATCTGGGTAGCAGTATCGCGCTCGAAGACCCGAACTACCCTTTCTCTTCGAAGTACGAGGAAGATAGCAACGGCCTGACGATGGACGCTTACAGCTATTTCAACCGTGCGCTCAAGTCTGGGGAGTTAGATGCAAACTTTGCAACAGAGGCAGTGCGTCGGAAA